>NZ_JANINH010000016.1:0-79071 GCF_024580155.1 Methyloversatilis sp. XJ19-13
ACGCCAAGATGACCACCGCCATGCTTGATCGGCTCACGCATCACTGCCACATCGTCGAGACCGGCAACGAGTCCTGGCGCTTCAAAACGAGCACGGCCCGGCTTCAGCCGGGCCGTGCTCGTCACCCCAAACCTCAAGGAGACAGACCACCGGACACAGAATCCACCCAGCACCGCGTGTAGCTATACTGCACGCATAAACCGGTGGGTCAGTTTTAGATGAAAACCCCGGGTCAGTTTTACGTGGAAATCAACATCTGGATCACTACCGGCGTGAGGGCGTCCTTGAGGACTTGGGCGACTGCTCCGACGCGGACGATCTCAATGAGCTGCGAACCTCGCTCCATGAACTCACGCAGCTATATGGCCTTGAGTTTTCGCGCTTGCTTTCGTCGATTGACGAGGCATTAGCAGAACTCAACGAGGGTGAGCCGGAGTACGAACGAGGTCGTTCTTCTGGAAGTCCGCCACCAGAGCGGGCAGACGTGGTAACTGAGGACGACGTACGGGAGATGTTTAGGACGCTTCGCGGCTAGCGTAGGCACCTCAACCTATCGTTGAGGGATCAACCGGGACCTGACAGCTAAGCACAGCACGCGCCGTGATCATCACCTTTACGCGGACTATTCACTTTTCGTTTTGCCAGTCGAATGTCCGAGTGCAATCTGAAGTTTCCCCAGATCTAGAGTTGGCTGTACGCTCTCCCTCGCGTGCGAGATCGCCAACCAGGCGCGGATCGTGCGCCCGCGCCCCGCTGGGCTCAATTTCCCGCCGGCCAAAGCCCCGCGAAATCGAATGACAACTGCCGATGGTGGCGGATGGTCAGCAGATAGACCGTCGCCACGTCATCCGCCACGGTGTAGAGCATGAGGTAGTCGCCGTGCAGATACTCGCGGAGGGAGTCGGCGGCACCTGCGGGCATGGCGGCGAGCAGGGTGAGTGCCTCGGCGGATTGGGGCGGGTGGTCGAGGTAGCGCCGACCGATGCGAGGGAAGCGGGCCAGATTGGGGATGACGGTGTTGCGCAACTGATCGAGCAGGTCGTCGAAGGCGGCGCCTGCATCGGCTTCGATCAGAAAGGCTTCGATGGCTTCGAGGCGTTCCAGGAAGCTATCGGTCAGCTCGACCCGGTGGAGGGTTTCAGCCACGCGTCTTTCGGGCTTTGCCGGTGGAAGGAATAGCCTCGCTGGCGTCTGCCACCGCACCCTCCGCCCGACGCTGCTGGAGCCCGGCGATTGCAGCATCGGCCGCCTGGGTGCGCCCGGCGACGATGTCGGCCAGACCGCGCCGTGCATCGTCGATCAGCAACAGGTGGATGCGCTCGCGTTCCAGCCGGTGGTAATAGTCCAGCCGGTCGGCGTCGATCAGGGCCACATAGCTTTCACCGTTCTTGGTGATGATCTTTTCGGCGCCGGCCTTGGCCTGGTCGGCGAGTTCGGAAAGATTGGCGCGTGCCTGGGTGAAGGGCACGACATCACTGGCAGAAAAACCCATGGCTCGCTCCCTGGAGGGTGGGTAGGTAACAGAATTCTGTGCAGTCTATCTCGGCAAGTCGGGGACTGCGAGGCGGGTCATTCATCGCGGCGATGAAGTCGAGGCGCGCACTTCCACGTCGATTGACCTGACAGGTGCTGCCGCTGGAGGGCGGAGCATGCGGCAGTTGTTTGAACGATCAGGCGCAGGTGTCGCGTCCCGCGACCGGTAACGGGACGCGCGTTCAGTCCGTCCGCACCAACTCCCCCTGCGCATTGAACGCATATCGGAAGGAGAACCACTTTTTCAGGTCCGAACGGCTTTCAATGCGGAAGGCCGTCATCAGCCGCTCGCCGTCGGTCTTCAGGTAGATCGCGCCGTACACTTCCACATTGCTGCGCGCCAGTTTCTCCACGTCGCGCTTGATGGCGCCGAGCGCTTTGAGTGACAGCGCGGTGGCCAGGGCGTCGATGCGCTTAAGCAGTTTCTGCACTTTCGCGCCATCTTCGAGCGGGCGCGACGAGCGCTGCAGTTCGGTGGACAGGATGACGGGCGCGTCGCCGCGGCCGTAGCGGCCGAGGCGGCCCAGCAGATCGGGGCGCGGATGGACGTGCCCTTCCTGATCGCCCGACGAAATGATGAAGGCGGCCGGATTGACGGCGGCGAGAAAGGCGTCGGTCACCTTCTCGGAGCCGTGGTGACAGGATTTCATCACTTCGGAGCGGAATGTTTTCTGCGCCTCGGCCACCATGGCGTCGTAGTCGGGCGTGCCCGGCTTCGGGAACGTTGCGCGGCCGGTGTAGTGCTGCAGCAGAAACTTCTCGGCCGGCTCGTTCAGGTCGCCGCCGAACAGCACGGAAAACTGTCCGTACTGCAGCTTGAGCAGCACCGAATGACCGTTCTTCGTTTCACCGGGGCTCTTCAGCCGGCGCAGGGCAGGCTTGCCGCCCGGCCCTTTTTCGACCACCGGGCCGAGCACGCGGATGGTGTAGCCGCGCTGGTTCGACGGCGCGAAGTCGGGCATCCACGCCACACCGCCTTCCAGTTTTGCGTGTTCGGTCGACAGCATGCGCACGGTGCCGATTTTCGGGTTCTGCAGCGCCGCCTGCATCAGCTTCGGAAACTGGGATAGGTTTTCTTCCTGCAGCGCGCCAAACAGGCGCTGCACGTCGGCCTCGTCGATGGCCAGTGCAGTCAGGTACGAAACGCCGGTTGCCGGATCGAGCACCGGTTCGCCGCCGAGCTTGGCCCAGGTGCCGGTGCCAGTGACGGCGCGTTCGACCAGGCCGTTGTGATAGACCGTCTTGAAGCCGATCTCGGGGTCGCTGAACAGCGCCTGGAAGCCGAGATAGTGGTCGTTGTCGGGATGAGTCACGACCGCGGCGTGGAAGTTGAAGCGGCGGTAGCTCATGAATCGAGCGCTTAGGAAGGCGCACATATTGGCCGTCTTGCCGGCGTCGATGACGATGATGCGTTCGTCCTTGCCGGTTTCGGGCGAGATGAGCACCGCGCCGTCGCCCTGCCCCACGTCGACGAACACGATTTCGAGCGGGCGCCGCTCGACGGTGTCTTCGGCCGCGATGTACAGCGTGCGGCGCTTGTCGGGCGAGCGCGCCGCCCAGTCGATCTCGAGCCGGCCATCGTCCAGCGCGCGCTTCACCGTCAGGTAGTCGCCCCAGATGACTTCGCGCACCCGGCGGCCGGCTTCGTCATGGAGAAAGGTCTTCTTGCCGTCCTTGCGCAACGCGACGAACCGGTGTGCCATGGCATTCCCCTGCGAAGTCAGGTGCGAGTGAAATGAAGCCGCGGCGTGCACACCGGAAACGGATCGGGTACGCGAGGCGGGCTCGTGTGGTCAAAACTAGCACAAGGACATCGGCTTGGCTTGAAGGACGCGCGGAACGTCGGGCTTCAGCGGAGTTGTCCACACGGCAGGGTTCGCCCGCCGCTTCGTTTCAGGCAGCAATCGCGAGCAAGCTCGCTCCCACAAGGCCGGGCACCCAGCCCCGGCGCGCAAGCGCTGTATACCGAGCGGCGTAGAGAATGACCACCTCGTCGACAACAGGAGAAGGATTGCAGGCGGGGACTGAACAATCTATACGAATCAAATGATTAGCTTACTCTCACACGCCCGAACGAACGATGGACGTGATATGCACTGAGTGCTGCCTTGGCGTAATTGCCTAAAAATTAGGCAATTATCCAAATCAAGATAATTTCAGATAATTCGCGGCGCGTGCTTTGGCGGACACGCGGAACCCAGCGCGACGCGGTCCTGGTCGGATCGCGCGTCTCGTGGAAATGGCTTCTCCCTGACGGAGCCTCCGCAGGGCGCGGGCTTTGGGTGCTGGCGCAATCGCGAGCAAGCTCGCTCCCACGAAAGATCCGACTGCGATTGCGGCTTGTGCGCGGAAGTCTGAGTGCGTGCCCCCGTGGCGGATATTCAAGATGTTCAGGGTAGGCTCTGCAGAAAAAGCCCCGTGGATTTCAAGATATTTTTACGTGGATACTCTTCAGGCAATTGTTCTGAAGCACTTTTTTTGTTCTTTTAAAGATATCAGTCAAGTCGGTTACAGATAATTTATGATCCGGGTTCCATTTCGACGCCCGGGTCGCTCATGCCAGCCTTTCGCCACCATGACCTGAGTTTGCTCAACCCCGCCTTCGACTCGCCGCTCGTCGATGTAGTGACCGAGCTGGAACATCTGCGCCGCCTGCGGCTGGAAGGCAGCACGCCGGCACCGGTGTTCTTCCAGCTCAAGCAGATCTTCCATATGCTGGAAAGCTTGGGTTCGGCCCGTATCGAGGGCAACCACACCACGCTGGCCGACTACGTCGAAAGCCGGCTCGATGCAAGTGCGGCGACCGTGAGCGACACGCTGCGCGAAATGGCCAATATCGAAGAGGCCATGACCTTCATCGAAGCGCATTTCGCACCGGACGACGACATCACCGAGCATTTCGTGCGCGAGCTGCATGCGCTGACGGTGCGCGACTTGCAGCGGGAGGGTGACGCCACCCCCGGCGCCTACCGCCACGGGTCGGTGCAGATTTCGCAGTCCGACCACCTTCCGCCCGAGGCGCTGCAGGTGCCGCAGTACATGAGCGAACTGGTGGCCTTCATCAATCAGCCTGACCCGCGCAAGTACGACCTGATCAAGGTCGCGCTCTCGCACCACCGCTTCGCGTGGATACACCCCTTCGGCAATGGCAACGGTCGGGTGGTCCGGCTGCTGACCTACACCTTGATGATCAAGTACGGTTTCGACGTCAAGGCAGGCGGGCGGGTGCTGAATCCGACCGCGGTGTTCTGCAACGACCGCGACCGCTACTACGCCATGCTCGGCCAGGCGGACACCGGCACACAGGAAGGACGGGAGGCATGGTGCACCTACGTGCTGTCCGGCGTGCTCGACGAACTGGGCAAGGTGGCCCGGCTGACCGACCAGCGCTACCTCATCGACCACATCCTGACGCCGGCGTTGCGCCACGCGCGCGAGCGCGAGTCATTGACGCACATGGAAGAGCGGGTGCTCATGGCGACGGCACACGCGGGGATCGCCAAGGCGAGCGATCTGAAAGACGCGATGCCCGCAATGACGGAAGCCCAGCGCACCTACCAGATCCGCAAGCTCGTGGAACGCCGGATGCTCGTGCCGATCCGCGACGGTGCGCGTCAGTACACCGTCGGTTTCAGCAACAACGTGCTGCTGCGCGGCGTGATCCGTGCGTTGGCGGCGGAAGGCTTCGTTCCCGACGCACTGAACCGCCCCGGATGATGGGCAGCGAAGTGCGTGCGGTGCGCCTCACTCCACCGTCACGCTCTTCGCCAGATTGCGCGGCTTGTCCACATCCGTGCCCTTCACCAGCGCCGCGTGATAGGCCAGCAACTGCAGCGGGATGACGTGCAGCACGGGTGACAGCAGGCCGTAGTTCTCCGGCATGTTCAGGATGTGCAGCCCTTCGCCTTCGACCATTTCGGTGCCGGCGTCGGCGATGACATACAGCTCGCCGCCGCGCGCGCGTACTTCCTGGATATTGCTTTTCAGCTTTTCGATCAGCGCGTCGTTCGGGGCGATGGCGATGACCGGCATGTCGCGGTCGACCAGTGCCAGCGGGCCGTGCTTGAGTTCGCCGGCCGGATAGGCTTCGGCGTGGATGTAGGAAATTTCCTTCAGCTTCAATGCGCCTTCGAGCGCGATCGGGTAGTGCTGGCCGCGACCGAGGAACAGCGCGTGGTGCTTCATCGCGAAACGTTCGGCCCACACCTGGATCTGCGGTTCGAGTTCGAGCACGCGGGTGACCGCGCTGGGCAGGTGGCGCAGCGCCTTCAGGTATTTCTCTTCCTGCGCGACGCTGAGCGTACCGCGCGTCTTGGCGACGGCGAGCGTGAGCAGCGCGAGTGCGGCGAGCTGGGTGGTGTAGGCTTTGGTCGAGGCGACGCCGATTTCCGGGCCGGCGCGGGTGATGAAGCGGAGTGAGGACTCGCGCACGATGGCCGATTCCGGCACGTTGCAGATCGACAGCGTATGCATCATGCCGAGCGACTTGGCGTACTTCAGCGCGGCCAGCGTGTCAGCGGTTTCACCGGACTGCGAAATGGTGACGACCAGCGTGGCGGGGTCGGCGACCGGCTTGCGGTAGCGGTACTCGCTCGCGATTTCGACGCTGCATTCGATGCCGGCGACGTCTTCGAGCCAGTAGCGCGCGACCAGACCGGCGTGGTAGCTGGTGCCGCAGGCGAGCACGAGCACGCGGCGCACCGAGCGGAACACATTGTCGGCTTCGGCGCCGAACAGGTTGGGCGTGATCGAGCGCGCCTGGGCGAGCATTTCCAGCGTGTTCGACAGCGCGGCGGGCTGCTCGAAAATCTCTTTCTGCATGTAGTGGCGGTAGTTGCCCAGTTCGACCGCGTCGGCCGACAACTGGCTCACCTGCACCGCGCGCTCGACCGGCGTGCCGTCGAGACGGAACACGCGCATCGAGGTGCGCGTGAGTTCGGCCATGTCGCCGTCTTCCAGATAGACCATGTTGCGCGTGACCTGCAGCAGCGCCGAGGTGTCGGACGCGGCGTAGTTGCCGTTGTCCGACAGGCCGAGCACCAGCGGCGAGCCGTGGCGCGACACGACGATGCGCGAATCTTCGCCTTCGGTGACGATGGCGATGGCGTAGGCGCCGATCAGTTCGGCGCAGGTGGCGCGCACGGCGTCGATCAGGTCCGGACTGCTCTTGAGATGGTGGCGTACCAGATGGGCGATCACCTCGGTGTCGGTTTCCGACGTGAAGGTGTAGCCCAGCCCGGTCAGGCGGGCGCGCAGCGGCTCGAAGTTCTCGATGATGCCGTTGTGCACGACGGCCAGACCGTCGCTGATGTGCGGGTGGGCATTGCGCTCGGACGGCACGCCATGCGTGGCCCAGCGCGTGTGCGCGATGCCGATCGACGCTTCGAGCTTCTGTTCGTCGGCCTGGGCGGCCAGTTCGGCCACGCGGCCGACCGAGCGCAGGCGGCGCAGTTGCGTGCCCTGGGCGCCGTTGAGCACGGCCAGACCGGCCGAGTCATAGCCGCGGTATTCGAGTTTGCGCAGTCCTTCGAGCAGGACGGGGACGATATTCTGGCCGGAGATGGCCGCGACGATGCCGCACATGGGTCAATCCTTTAAGCAGAGCTGCGCAAGATTCGGGTAGGAAACGCGTTACTTTTTCTTCACCGGCCGGGTCCAGCCGGTGATGGTGATCTGGCGCGCACGCGAAATCGTCAGCGCGCCGGGGGGCGCGTCTTCGGTCAGCGTGGTGCCCGCACCCAGGGTTGCACCGCGGCCGACGGTGACCGGTGCGACGAGCTGGGTGTCGGAGCCGATGAACACATCGTCTTCGATGACGGTGCGGAATTTGTTCGCACCATCGTAATTGCAGCAGATGGTGCCGGCACCGATGTTCACGCGGCTGCCGACGGTGGCATCGCCGACGTAGGCGAGATGATTGGCCTTGCTGTGGGCTGCGATGTCGCTGTTTTTCACCTCGACGAAATTGCCGATGTGCACGTCTTCGGCCAGCCTGGCGCCGGGGCGCAGGCGGGCGTACGGGCCGAGCTGGCAGCCGGCGCCGACGGTGGCGTCGTCGAAGTGGCAGAACGGCGCGATGCGCGTGCCGGCGGCGATGGTGACGTTGCGCAGCACCGAATGGGCGCCGACGACTACGCCGTCGCCCAGCTCGACGCGGCCTTCGAAGATGCAACCGATGTCGATCTCGACGTCTCGACCGCACACGAGCTCACCGCGCACGTCGATGCGCGCCGGGTCGCGCAGCGTGACGCCCTCGTTCAGCAGGCGCTCGGCGTTTTCGCGCTGATGGGTGCGTTCGAGATCGGCCAGTTGTGCCTTGTCGTTCACGCCCAGCGTTTCCGAAACCCGCGCCGGTTGCGTGCTCACCACCGGCACGCCGTCGCGCACGGCGGCGGCGACCACATCGGTCAGGTAGTACTCGCGCTGCGCGTTATCGTTCGACAGGTGCGTCAGCCAGCCGGCCAGCCGAGCACCGGGCACCACCATGATGCCGGTGTTCACTTCATGGATCTTGCGTTCGCCCTCGGTCGCGTCCTTCTGTTCGACGATGCGCACGATGCGCCCGGCGGCGTCGCGTACGATGCGGCCATAGCCGGTAGGGTCGTCGAGCGTGACGGTGAGGATGGCCAGCTTGTCGTCGCCGGCCGCTTCGGCCAGCTTGACCAGCGTGTCGGCACGCAGCAGCGGCACGTCACCGTAGAGGATGAGCACCGGTTCTTCGCGCGACAATGTTGGCAGCGCCTGCATCACGGCATGGCCGGTACCCAGTTGTTCGGCCTGCAGCGCCCAGTCGACCTTCAGATCGGAGAAGGCGGCGCGCACGGCGTCACCGCCATGGCCATACACCACACAGGTGCGCGAGGGCTGCAACGAGGCCGCGGTTCGCAGCACGTGCCCGAGCAGCGGACGGTCGGAAAGCGGTTGCAACACCTTGGGCAGCGCGGAACGCATGCGCTTGCCCTGACCGGCGGCGAGGATAACAATCTGCATCGGACACCCTGTAGCGGAAAACCGCGTCAACTCTAGCATTGGGGGACATTGGCCTGCTGCGCAGCAATTCTCGCACAGCCGGGAAAGTGCACCGGTGATGCAACCTGCGCCCGCGCATGCGGACCAATGAAGGCTATGGCTTCGAGTACTTACGACATGAGATACGGATCGCTTTACATCGCCGCGCTGATTTCTTTCAGCACGATTGCGGCCGCCGACACGGTGCATCGCTGGAAGGACGAAAACGGGGTGATCAACTACGGTCACACGCCGCCAGCCGGCGTGCGTTCGACACCGGTACCGACGGTGGATCCGCTCAAGGTGACGCGACCACCGGGGGCGACGGCCGACGCACCGGCTGCGCCGGGCGCACCGGCGAATCTGGATCGCAACGCGGTACGCGATGAGGTCGAACGGGCGCTGCGCCAGCAATCCGCCAACCAGGCCGCCGAAGCCCGCGAACAGGAAGAAAACGCCCGCCTCGCGGCGAGAAAGCGCTGTGAAGCCCAACGCCGGGTGGATTGCGACGACCCGGCTGTGCTCGACGACAGCCTTTATGGCGTGCCGCCGCGCATCGTGCGGCGACATTTCCCGTCCCAGCCGCTGTACCCGCCGATCCGCCCCCCGGCACCGCCGGCCGAGCGGCCAGCGCTCATGCGCAAGCTCGATTGAGCCACGACAGATTTGCAGGCGAGATCGGTTGATCGCGAATCCCCGCGCTGAACAGCGGACTTCACGCGATCGACGCGCTGTTCGCGATCAGTGGATCGCTCCTGCGGAAACATCGCAATGGCGGCGCATTGCGCCGGGCCGCCTTCGGCATGGTCCTGCCGCAGGCAGTTCCGATCCGCCGCGAGACAGGCGGCCCGCCTTGTAGGAGCGATCCACTGATCGCGAATCCCCGCGTTGAACAGCGGATTTCACGCGATCGACGCGCCGTTCGCGATCAGTGGATCGCTCCTGCGCAAACATCGCAATGGCGGCGCACTGCGCTGGGTCGACATTCGGCATGGTCCTGCCGCAGGCAGTTCCGATCCGCCGCGAGACAGGCGGCCCGCCTTGTAGGAGCGATCCATTGATCGCGAATCCCCGCGTTGAACTGCGGACTTCACGCGATCGACGCGCTGTTCGCGATCAGTGGATCGCTCCTGCGGAAACATCGCAATGGCGGCGCATTGCGCCGGGCCGCCTTCGGCATGGTCCTGCCGCAGGCAGTTCCGATCCGCCGCGAGACAGGCGGCCCGCCTTGTAGGAGCGATCCACTGATCGCGAATCCCCGCGTTGAACAGCGGATTTCACGCGATCGACGCGCCGTTCGCGATCAGTGGATCGCTCCTGCGCAAACATCGCAATGGCGGCGCACTGCGCCGGGCCGGCCTTCGGCATGGTCCTGCCGCAGGCAGTTCCGATCCGCCGCGAGACAGGCGGCCCGCCTTGTAGGAGCGATCCATTGATCGCGAATCCCCGCGTTGAACTGCGGACGTCACGCGATCGACGCGCCGTTCGCGATCAGTGGATCGCTCCTGCGGAAACATCGCAATGGCGGCGCCTTGCGCCGGGCCGCCTTCGGCATGGTCCTGCCGCAGGCAGTTCCGATCCGCCGCGAGACAGGCGGCCCGCCTTGTAGGAGCGATCCATTGATCGCGAATCCCCGCGTTGAACTGCGGACTTCACGCGATCGACGCGCCGTTCGCGATCAGTGGATCGCTCCTACAGAAACATCGCGGTTGCAGCGCAAGACTCGAAGCAGGCAGTCGGAATGTTTCTGCTGCGTGCGCTTTCGATCCACCGCGAAACGGGTGCCCGCATCGTAGGAGCGATCCATTGATCGCGAATCCCCGCGTTGAACAGTGGAAGCCACACAATCGACGCGCCGTTCGCGATCAGTGGATCGCTCCTACAGAAACATCGCGGTGGCAGCGCAAGACTCGATACACAAAGACGGGATGTTTCTAATGCGGGATGTTCGATCCACCGCGAAACGGGTGGCCGCATCGTAGGAGCGATCCATTGATCGCGAATCCCCGCGCTGAACAACGGAAGTCACATGATCGACGCGCCGTTCGCGATCAGTGGATCGCTCCTACAGAAGCATCGCCGCCCGGCGTGGCCGGGGGCGAGCGCTCAGCTCGGCAGGGTCGACTGACTCATGAGAAAGACGTCAACTCCGCGGGCGCATTGACGACCCTCTCCACGCCGGCCGGTCGGCCGGCGTTCCCCTTTTCGCCCGCAGGGCGATCCGGGAAGGGCGGGCGATCAGCGTGGCAGGGTCGATGAACCCATCAGGAATTGATCCACTTCGCGGGCGCACTGACGACCTTCACGGATCGCCCACACGACGAGCGACTGGCCGCGACGCATGTCGCCGGCGGCGAACACCTTGGGCACGCTGGTCGCGTAGCAGCCTTCACCGTCGGTCGTGGCCTTTGCATTGCCGCGGGCGTCCTTGTCGACGCCGAAACTGTCGAGGATGCTGGCGGCCGGGCTGACGAAGCCCATCGCGAGCAGCACGAGATCGGCGTCCATCAGGGTTTCCGAGCCCGGCACTTCCTGCATGCGGCCGTCTTTCCATTCGACGCGCACGGCCTTGAGCTGCTTGACCTTGCCGCGATTCGGGCCGTCTTCATGACCGATGAACTCCTTGGTCGCCACCGCCCAGTCGCGCTCGCAGCCTTCTTCATGGCTGGACGAGGTACGCAACTTGACCGGCCAGTACGGCCACACCAGCGGCTTGTTCTCGCTTTCCGGCGGCTGCGGCAGCAGTTCGAACTGGCTCACGCTGGCTGCGCCGTGGCGGTTCGACGTGCCGACGCAGTCCGAACCGGTGTCGCCGCCGCCGATCACGACGACGTGCTTGCCGGTCGCCATGATCTGGTTCGGCACGGTATCGCCGGCGACGACGCGGTTCTGCAGCGGCAGGAAGTCCATCGCGAAATGCACGCCGTCGAGATCACGGCCCGGCACCGGCAGATCGCGCGGCTGTTCGGCACCGCCGGCCAGCACGACGGCGTCGAACTCGGCGTTCAACTGCGCCGGGCTGATGACCGTTGAGGCATCGCTGTGCACCGGCGAACCTTCCGGCAGATCACCGATGCGCACGCCGGCGCGGAAGGTGACGCCTTCGGCTTCCATCTGCGCGACGCGACGGTCGATATGCGACTTTTCCATCTTGAAGTCGGGGATGCCGTAACGCAGCAGGCCGCCGACACGGTTGTTCTTCTCGAACACCGTCACGTCGTGGCCGACGCGGGCCAGTTGCTGCGCCACCGCCAGACCCGCCGGGCCGGAGCCGACGACAGCCACCTTCTTGCCGGTCTTGACGGCCGGCGGTTGCGGTACGACCCAGCCCATTTCCCACGCCTTGTCGATGATGGCGTGCTCGATCGACTTGATGCCCACCGCGTCGCTGTTGATGGTCAGCGTACAGGCGGCTTCGCACGGCGCCGGGCAGATGCGGCCGGTGAATTCCGGGAAGTTGTTGGTCGAATGCAGCACATCGATCGCCTGCTTCCAGTCCTGGCGATACACCAGGTCGTTGAAGTCGGGAATGATGTTGTTGACCGGGCAGCCGTTGTTGCAGAACGGAATGCCGCAGTCCATGCAGCGCGCACCCTGCACCTTGGCTTCTTCGTCGCTCAGGTGCAGCACGAATTCGCGGTAATTGTGGACGCGCTCGGCGACCGGCAGCGACGCCTCGGACAGGCGCTGGAATTCAAGAAAACCGGTGGACTTTCCCATGACTCGTGTTCCTGTTACTTGGCCAGGACTGCGCTGGGCGCTTCCGCCTTTGCAGCCATTTCGCGCAGCGCGCGACGGTATTCGATCGGCATCACCTTGACGAACTTCGCGCGCCACTGCGCCCAGTTGTCGAGCACGTCGCGCGCGCGCGCCGAGCCAGTGAAGTGCAGGTGACGCGTGACCAGGCGACGGATGATCTCTTCGTCGCACATGTCGACATGGTTCACCACCGCGCGACCGATCACGTCGATGTCGGCGTCGTCCGCCAGATCACCGCTGAGTGCGTCGATTTCGACCATGGACATGTTGCAGCGTTTGGCGAAGCTGCCGTCCTCGTCGAGCACGTAGGCCACACCACCCGACATGCCGGCGGCGAAGTTGCGGCCGGTCTGGCCGAGCACGACCACGGTGCCGCCGGTCATGTACTCGCAGCCGTGGTCACCGGTGCCTTCGACCACCGCGATGGCGCCCGAATTGCGCACCGCGAAGCGTTCGCCGGCCACGCCGCGGAAGTAGCACTCGCCTTCGATCGCGCCGTACAGCACGGTGTTGCCGACGATGATGTTCTGTTCGGCCTTGCCGCGGAACGCATCGCTCGGCTTGATGATGATGCGGCCGCCGGACAGGCCCTTGGCGACGTAGTCGTTGCCCTGGCCGGTCAGTTCCAGCGTGATGCCGCGTGCGATGAACGCGCCGAAGCTCTGGCCGGCGGTACCGGACAGCTTCACCGTGATGGTGCCGTCGGGCAGGCCGGCGTGGCCGTACTTGCTGGCCACGGCGTGCGACAGCATGGTGCCGGCGGTGCGGTTCACATTGGTGATCGGTGATTCGATGACCACCGGCTTGCCGGTTTCGATGGCGTCCTTCGCCTTGGTGATCAGCGCATGGTCGAGCGCGCGGTCGATGCCGTGATCCTGCGTTTCCGAATGGCAGCGCGACACTTCGGCCGGCACCGGCGGCATGAAGAAGATGCGCGAAAAGTCGAGTCCGCGCGCCTTCCAGTGTTCGATGCCGGCACGCGTGTCGAGCAGGTCGGCGCGGCCGATCAGGTCTTCGAACTTGCGGATGCCGATCGACGCCATCAATTCGCGCACCTCTTCGGCGACGAAGAAGAAGAAATTGACGACGTGTTCAGGTTGGCCGGTGAATTTCTTGCGCAGCACCGGATCCTGGGTCGCGACGCCGACCGGGCAGGTGTTCAGATGGCACTTGCGCATCATGATGCAGCCTTCAACGACCAGCGGCGCGGTGGCGAAACCGAATTCATCGGCGCCGAGCAGCGCACCGATCAGCACATCGCGGCCGGTCTTCATCTGGCCGTCGGCCTGCACGCGGATGCGGCCACGGAGGCGGTTCAGCACCAGCGTCTGCTGGGTTTCGGCCAGGCCGAGTTCCCACGGCGTGCCGCAGTGCTTGATCGACGAAATCGGGCTGGCACCGGTGCCGCCGTCGTGACCGGCGATCACGACGTGGTCGGCCTTGGCCTTGGACACGCCGGCAGCCACGGTACCGACACCGATTTCGGACACCAGCTTGACCGACACCGACGCCTGCGGATTCGAGTTCTTCAGGTCGTGGATCAGCTGTGCCAGATCTTCGATCGAGTAGATGTCATGATGCGGCGGCGGCGAAATGAGGCCGACGCCCGGCACCGAGTGACGCAGGAAGCCGATGTATTCCGACACCTTGTGGCCGGGCAGCTGACCGCCCTCGCCCGGCTTGGCACCCTGTGCCATCTTGATCTGCAGCTGGTCGGCGCTGGCCAGGTATTCGGCGGTGACGCCGAAACGGCCGGAGGCGACCTGCTTGATCTTCGAGCGCAGCGAATCGCCTTTCTTCAGCGGCAGGCTCACTTCGACGCGCGACGAACCGATCAGCTTGTCGAGCGTGGTGTCTTCGGTCACCGGCTTGAAGCGGATCGGATCTTCGCCGCCCTCACCGGTGTTCGACTTGCCACCGATGCGGTTCATCGCGATCGCCAGCGTGGTGTGCGCCTCGGTCGAGATGGAGCCGAGCGACATGGCGCCGGTGGCGAAGCGCTTGACGATGTCCGCCGCAGTTTCGACTTCCGACAGCGGCACCGGCGGGCCGGCCGGCTTGATGTCGAACAGACCGCGCAGCGTCATGTGACGCTTCGTCTGGTCGTTGATGATCTTCGCGTATTCCTTGTACGTATCGTACTTGTTGGCGCGCGTCGAGTGCTGCAGCTTGGCGATCGCGTCCGGCGTCCACATGTGCTCTTCACCGCGGATGCGGAAGGCGTACTCGCCGCCGGCATCCAGCGCATTGGCCAGCACCGGGTCGTTGCCGAAGGCCTGGGTGTGCGTGCGCAGCGCTTCTTCGGCGACTTCCGCCAGGCCGATGCCTTCGACCTGGGTGGCGGTGCCGGTGAAGTAGCGCTTCACGAAGGCCGAATTGAGACCGATGGCTTCAAAGATCTGCGCGCCGCTGTACGACTGATAGGTCGAAATGCCCATCTTGGACATGACCTTGTTCAGGCCCTTGCCGACCGCCTTGATGAAGCGCTTCGACGCTTCCTTGGTCGACAGCCCGGACGGCAGCTCATTGGAAATTTCGGCGATGGTGTCGAAGGCCAGCCACGGGCAGATCGCCTCGGCGCCATAACCGGCGAGCAGTGCGAAGTGGTGCGTTTCGCGTGCCGAACCGGTGTCGATCACCAGACCGGTCAGCGTACGCAGGCCCTTGCGCACCAGATGGTGATGCACGGCCGACGTGGCGAGCAGCGCGGGGACGGCGACGCGCTCGCGCGACACTGCGCGGTCGGACAGCAGCACGATGTTGAAGCCGTCGGCGACCGACTTCTCGGCCGCCGACTGCAGGCGCTGGAGGGTCGCGTCGCAACCGGCGGCGCCGTCGGCAGCCGGATAGGTCATGTCGAGCACCAGCGAGCGGTACTTGCCGCCGGTCAGGCGCTCGATGTCGCGCAGGCGCATCAGGTCCTGGTTGGTCAGCACCGGCTGGGTCAGTTCGAGGCGCGGTGTCAGGCCGTCTTCGTTGTCGGCGACGCCCATCAGGTTCGGACGCGGGCCGATGAAGGACGCGAGCGACATGACGATTTCTTCGCGGATCGGGTCGATCGGCGGATTGGTCACCTGCGCGAACAGCTGCTTGAAGTAGCTGTACAGCGGCTTGTTGCGGTCGGACAGCACCGGCAGCGTCGAGTCGTTGCCCATCGAACCGACGGCTTCTTCGCCGGCCGAGGCCATCGGCGCGAGGATGAACTTGATGTCTTCCTGCGTGTAGCCGAAGGCCTGCTGCGTATCGAGCAGGGTTTCAGTGCGGCTGTTCGCGTACTCGACCTCTTCCAGTTCAGTCAGGAAGAAGCGCGAATCGGTGATCCACTTGTCGTACGGATATTCGGTCGACAGCTCGTGCTTGAGCGCGCCGTCTTCGATGATCGCGCCCTTCTCGAGGTCGATCATGAACATCTTGCCCGGCTGCAGACGCCATTTCTGGATGATGCGTTCGTCCGGAATCGGCAGCACGCCCATTTCGGACGCCATGACGACCATGTCGTCGTCGGTCACCAGGAAGCGTGCCGGGCGCAGGCCGTTGCGGTCGAGCGTGGCACCGATCTGGCGACCGTCGGTGAAGGCCACGGCGGCCGGGCCGTCCCACGGTTCCATGATTGCGGCGTGGAATTCGTAGAACGCGCGGCGCTCTTCGTCCATCAGCGGATTGCCGGCCCAGGCTTCCGGGATCAGCATCATCATGGCGTGCGCCAGCGAGTAGCCGCCCATCACCAGAAGCTCGAGCGCGTTGTCGAACGACGCGGAATCGGAGCCGCCTTCTACGATCAGCGGCCAAAGCTTGTCGAGATCCTGACCCAGCGCAGCCGACTTCATCGACTTCTGGCGCGCCTTCATCCAGTTGATGTTGCCGCGCACGGTGTTGATCTCACCGTTGTGGGCAATCATGCGGAAAGGGTGGGCCAGATCCCAGGTCGGGAAGGTGTTGGTCGAGAAGCGCTGGTGCACCAGAGCCAGCGCCGACTTCGCGCGGCTGTCCTGCAGGTCGAGGAAGTACTCACCCACCTGGTTGGCCAGCAGCATGCCCTTGTAAACAATGGTGCGCGACGACAGCGACGGAATATAGAACTGACCGACGTCGGACAGCTTGAGCGCGCGCACCGCATGTTCGACGCGCTTGCGCACGACGAACAGCTTGCGTTCGAAGGCGGTCTGGTCGGCCACAGTGTCCGGACGGCCGATCAGCACCTGACGCATCTGCGGCTCCATGGCGCGGGCGGCTTCGGCCAGTACGCTGCTGTCGCGCGGCAGATCGCGCCAGCCGAGGAAGGTCAGGCCCTCTTCGTGGATGATGCGCGCGACAACCGATTCACAGGCGGCGGCGCCATTGGCGGATTGCGGCAGGAAAACGGTTCCGCAGGCGTAATCGCCGGCGGCGGGCAGCGTGATGCCGAGTTTGCCGGCTTCGTCGCGCAGCAGCGCATCGGGCAGCTGGATCAGGATGCCGGCACCGTCGCCGAGCATCGGGTCGTAACCGGTGGCACCCCGATGGTCGAGATTCTTCAGGATCAGCAGACCCTTTTCGATGATGTCGTGCGACGTGCGATTCTTGATGTTCGCAACGAAACCCACACCACATGCATCGTGCTCGTTTTCGGGGTCGTACAGACCTTGAGTATGGGGAAGACCCATTGCATTCGTCCTCGGAACTCGTTTGCCAACCGCGCACGGAACCGGCCCTGCGGCCTGTCGCACTGCGGGAATTCGCACCTCCAAGCCCGTGAAAAAGCCGGCTTCCACGATCATCGCCTGACGGCGGGACGATGTGGGCACCGGCTCGGGTGGCCTGGCCGCTTCAACGCTGAAGCCGCTCCGGGCACTTTTGGGGTGGACGACGGAGTATACGGACATGCACGGCCGCAGACAATACTCGTTCCGCGGTGCATCAGAACGTGACGGATTCCGGCGCGCAGCGGTCGCTTCAGATGTCGCCTACGGCAAACAGCCGGCGGTGTTCGCGCATGGCGTAACGGTCGGTCATGCCGGCGATGTAGTCGGCGATGGCGCGTGCGCGGTCGTCCTTCGCCATGGACTGGTACTGCGGCGGCAACAACTTCGGATCGCCGTGGAAGGCGCCGAACAGTTCTGCCACGATGCGCCGCGCCTTGGCCGTCATGCGCAGCACTTGGTAATGGCGGTACAGCTCGTCGCGCAGGAATTGCTTCAGGGTGCGCTGTTCCGCCCGCATGGCGTCACTGTAGGCGACGAGTTCCGGCCCGCCGCGCACGTCTTCGATCGACTTCGGCGCAGCCGCCGCGATGCGGGAACGGGTTTCGGCCACCAGATCAACGACTTGCGCGTTGATCATGCGCCGGATCGTTTCGTGGATCAGGCGCCGGCCGGTGATCTGCGGGTACCGATCGAGCACTTCGCGCCGGTAGCGCGCGAACACCGGCACCTCTTCCAGCTGTTCAAGCGTGATCAGGCCGGAGCGCAGACCGTCGTCGACGTCGTGATTGTTGTAGGCGATTTCGTCCGCCAGATTGCAGATCTGCGCCTCGATGGTCGGCTGGGTGCGCTCGATGAAGCGCCGGCCGAGGTCGCCGAGGTCTCGCGCGCGAGCCGGCGAGCAGTGTTTCAGGATGCCTTCTCGCGTTTCGAACGTGAGGTTCAGCCCGTCGAAGGCGCCGTAGCGCTCCTCCAGCAGATCGACCGTGCGCAGGCTCTGCAGGTTGTGCTCGAAGCCGCCGTGTTCGCGCATGCATTCATTCAGTGCGTCCTGGCCGGCATGCCCGAAGGGCGTATGGCCGAGGTCGTGTGACAGCGAGATCGCCTCGACCAGATCTTCATTCACCCGCAGCGCGCGCGCAATCGAGCGGGCGATCTGCGCCACTTCGATGCTGTGGGTCAGCCGCGTGCGAAAGAGGTCGCCCTCGTGATTGACGAATACCTGCGTCTTGTATTCGAGGCGGCGGAACGCGGTGCTGTGGATGATGCGGTCGCGGTCGCGCTGGAACTGGCTGCGCTCCGACGGCGCGTCTTCGGCGTGCACACGGCCCAGCGAGTTGTCTTCACGTGCCGCGTACGGGGCCAGTTCAGACATCGGCGCAACACTGTTCAATCGCCGATGCGATATCCGTCTGTGTGGCCTCGCCCCACACCACGGCTTCGCCGATGGCACGCAGCAGCACCAGCCGCAGCTTGCCGGCTTCGACCTTCTTGTCGTGCGACATCAGTTCGAGATAACGGTCGGTACCCAGCCGGGGGCCGCGCAGCGCCAGACCGGCTGCTTCGTGAATGCCGCGGATGCGCGCGATGTCGGCGTCGCCCAGCCAGCCCAGCCGGCGCGACAGATCGGCCGCCATCAGCGTGCCGGCGGCCACGGCTTCGCCGTGCAACCATTCTCCGTAGCCAAGACCGGTTTCGATCGCGTGGCCGAAGGTATGACCGAGATTGAGCAGCGCCCGCGCACCGGTTTCGGTTTCGTCCTCGATCACCACCTCGGCCTTGTTCCGGCAGGAGCGTTCGATGGCAAACGCCAGCGCGTCGGCGTCGCGTGCCAGCAGTCGCGGCATGTTGATTTCGAGCCAGTCGAAGAATGCGCGGTCGCGGATCAGGCCGTACTTGATCACTTCGGCCAGGCCGGCCTTCAATTCGCGCTCCGGCAGGGTGTCGAGCGTGTCGATGTCGGCCAGCACCAGCTTCGGCTGATGGAAGGCGCCGATCATGTTCTTGCCGAGCGGGTGATTGATGGCGGTCTTGCCGCCGACGCTGGAATCCACTTGCGACAGCAGCGTGGTCGGCACCTGGATGAAGGGCACGCCGCGCTGATAGGTGGCCGCAGCGAAGCCGACCATGTCGCCGATGACACCGCCGCCCAGCGCGATCAGCGTCGTCGAACGTTCGACCCGGGCGCCGAGCAGCGCGTCGAAAATGAGGTTCAAGGTCGGCCAGTCCTTGTACGCCTCACCGTCGGGCAGCACCACCAACTGGTGGGCGACATCGACCGAATCAAGCGCAGCGAGCACGCGAGCGGCATAGAGCGGCGCAACCACCTCGTTGCTGATGACGACCACGCGCTTGCGTTTGAGCACCGACGCAAACAGGTCGCCACGATCGATCAGGCCGCGACCGATGTGGATGTCGTAGGCGCGTTCATCAAGGGCGACGTTCAGGCTGCGCATCGGCTCAGGTATTCCCGTTCAAGTTGACGGACGATGGTGAGCGGGCTGCCGTGCCCGCTTTCGGCGATGAAATCCGCCACTTCACGGTACAGCGGATCGCGGATGCCGTGCAGTTCGCGCACCCGCGCGCGCGGGTCATCGACCTGCAGCAACGGACGGTTGCGGTCGCCGCGGGTGCGGTGCCAGAGCACGTCGGGGGGGACATCGAGATAGACGACCCAGCCGCCGGCCTTCAGGTGTTTGCGGTTCATCGGGTCAAGCACTGCGCCGCCACCGGTGGCGAGCACCAGACCGGAGTCCTGGGCGAGTGATTCGATCACTGCGCTTTCGCGCCGGCGGAAACCCGCCTCGCCCTCGATTTCGAAGATCGTCGGGATGCTGACGCCGGTGCGCGCTTCGATCTCGTGATCGCAGTCGACAAAGCGCTTGCGCAGGCGTCGCGCAAGCTGCCGTCCGACCGTGGTTTTGCCGGCGCCCATCAGGCCGACGAGAATGATGTTGTCGCTGTGTTCCACGGGCCGGATTCTAGCAGTGCCCGCCCGCCCCGGCAGACGGCCTCACGTTCGGGGCCGCCCCTCAGGTGGATTCAGGATCAGCGCAGCGTGAGGTTGTCGCTGACGATGCGCGGTGTCACGAAGATGAGCAGCTCGGCGCGGTTGTCGCGGGTTTCCGTGTTGCGGAACAGGAAACCGACATACGGCAGGTCGCCGAGGAACGGCACGCGCGACTGGGTGCGGCGTTCTTCCTGCGTGTAGATACCGCCGATCACCACCGTGCCGCCGTTCTCGACCAGCACATCGGTCTTGACGTGCTTGGTGTCGATGGCCACACCGGCGCCGGTGGCCAGCTGGGTGTTTGGCGTGTCCTTGTTGATGTCGAGCGCCATCTGAACGCGGCCATCCGGCGTGATCTGCGGCTTCACCTTCAACATCAGGTTGGCCTTGCGGAAGGAAATGCTGGTCGCGCCGGAGCTGGTGGCCTGCTGGTACGGAATTTCGACGCCCTGCTCGATCAGTGCTTCATTCTGGTCGGAGGTCATGACTCGCGGGCTTGAAATCACCTTGCCCTTGCCGTCCTGTTCAAGAGCGGACAGTTCGAGGTTCAGGAAGCGCGTCGCTGCCGAGTTGAACAGCACGAATGACAGCTGACCCGGCGAGCGGCCGCTGATGTTCGACGCACGCAGATTGACGCCCAGCGAATCCGTCGTGAAGTTGGGCTGCGTCTGGACCTGACCGGTCTGGAAGCCGGTCGCCAGTGAAGAACCTCCGATGTTCAAACCGGCACGTCCAAGTTGCACCGATCCGGACTGTGCCTGGTTCAGACCCAGACGCGCACCCAGGTTCTTGGCGAAGTCTTCGTTCGCTTCAACGATGCGCGCTTCGATCAGCACCTGGCGGGTGGCGATGTCGAGTTCGCTCAGGATGCGGCGGATGTCCTCAAGGCGGCTGGGAATATCGGTCACGATCAGCTTGTTGGTGCGCACGTCCATAACGATCGAACCCCGCTTGGACAGGAAACGCTTGTCCTTGTCGTCGGTGATCGCCTTGTGCAGCACATCGGCCTTGTGATAGTTCAGCTGGAAGGTTTCGGTGCGCAGCGGCTCGAGTTCGCTGACCTGCTGCTGGCTTTCCAGAGCAAGTTTTTCCTTGGCCGACAGTTCGTCGCGCGGCGCGATCCAGATCACGTTTCCGGTCTTGCGCTTGTCGAGGCCCTTGGCGTCGAGAATGATGTCGAGCGCCTGATCCCACGGCACATCCTTCAGACGCAGGGTGAGCGAACCGCCCACAGTGTCCGACGTGATGATGTTGTTGTCGGTGAAGTCGGCAATCACCTGAAGCACCGAACGGACGTCGATGTTCTGGAAGTTCAGCGACAGCTTCTCGCCCTGGTAGCCGGGCTTGCTGCCCTGAACCAGCTTGTTCGGATCTTCGACCAGCCGCTTCACTTCGAGGATGAACTGATTCTCGCTCTGGTAGGCGTTGTGCTCCCACAGGCCGGTCGGCGTCACGGTGAGGCGCGTGTTGGCGCCCGAGCGCACGACTTCCATCTGGGTGATCGGCGTGCCGAAATCGGTCACGTCGTAGCGCTTCAGGAATTCGTCGGCCACCGAGGCGCGCAGGAACTCAACCACCAGTTTGGAACCCTGCTGACGGATATCGATGCCGGTATTCGGGTCGGACAGTTCGACCACCACGCGGCCTTCGCCATCCTTGCCGCGACGGAACCCGACGTTGCGCAGCGTCTGCGCGTCCTGCGACACACCCGGCTCCGCAAAGCGCGACACATTGTCGGACTGGGCGACCGCCTCGGAACTGGCCGGCATCGCGAGGCTGATGTAGAGATCACGCCCGGAAATGCGGGTATTGAACGGCGACAGCTTGTTCAGATTCAGCACCAGACGCGTGCGATCGCCGACTTCGACGATGTTGTAGCTGCGCAGATGCGCCTCGTTCACGGTCTGCGAGTTGCGCCCCACGGCATTGCCTGTCGCGGGAAAATCGAATGCGACGCGCGCGGGCGATGCGACGCTGAAGTTGGCCGGTACCGCAGGCAGTTCGGTTTTGGTGGTGACTTTGATCAGCACCTCGCCACCTTGCTGCGACACCAGAATGGATTCGATGCTGTTGGGCTGGCTCTGGGCGAGCGCCGCAACGGGTATCAGGCTTGCGCCAAGGGCCACGATCAGGCATGCGATCTTGCGGACGAAATTCATTTGTTTGTCTCCTGCTCCAGCAACTGGAGCGTACTGGTACGTTCGACCCATTCGCCGTCCGCGTCCTGAACGATTTCCTTGAGGGTGATGCCATCATCCGCAATGGCCGTGATGACACCGAAATTCTGGCCCATGTAATTCCCTGACCTGACCCGGTGCAGTGTCGTGTCGGCCTTGATCAGCGCATACGCGATCTTGCCTTGCTGCAGCACGCCGACCATGGCAAGCGAATCAAGCGGGTATTGCTCGAGCGGCTCCTTGCGGCGATCGAGATCCGGGCCCACACCGCCCCCGCCCCCACCCTTCTTGCGCTCGGGTTCGATCTTGGCCTGACTGAACGGATCGACAAGCGACCCGGTTTCGTAGGCCACAATGATCGAAGGCTTGATTTCGGGCAGTGGCTTGACCTGTCCCTTCAGCCCCAGGGTGCTCTGTTCCATCCATGCGCGCAGATCCTGATGGTCCTCCGAACCGCAGGCCACCAGACCACTGCACAGCATGGCGAGGGTGAATGCGCGCTTCACTTCTTGTTCCCCTTTTCGCGCTCTGCCTTTTCGCGTTTCACGCGGGCCAGTTCTTCCTCGTCCAGATAGCGGTAAGTGGTCGCCACCGCATCCATTTTCAGCAATCCATCCTTGCCCGATTCAATGCCGATCGAGCCGATCGTGACGATCCGTGACAGCTTGGCCACGTCACCCGCGAAACTGCCGAGATCGTGATATCCGCCGGTCACCCGCAGCGTGATCGGCAGTTCGGCGTAGAAATCCTTGACCGCTTCGCTGCCCGGACGCCATATCTCGAACTGCAGGCCGCGACTCAGGCCGGCCTGACTGATATCCACCAGCAGCGATTCCATTTCCGCCTTGTTAGGCAGCTGCTTCAACAGGGCCCCGAAAGACCGGTCGATATCGTTCAGTTGCTGCTGATACTGTTCGAGATTGACTGCTTCACCCTTCTTTTGCAGCCACTGCTCCTTGAGCGCTTGCTCTTCGGCGCGCTTCTGCTCGAGCTCCACCATCAGCGGCTCCCACAGGAACCACCAGCCGGCAGCGACTGCTGCAATCAGCAGGCCGAGCAGCACCGCCAGTTTCGGCAGGATCGCCCAGTTGCCGACATCCTTCGGATCGAGGTTCTTGAAATCATCCCCGATGCGCGACAGATCGATCTTCAGCTGGATGTCCTTCATGTCTTCCTGCCTTTGGCGACGGTTTCGTCCGCGGCCCGCGTGATGTGCAGATCGAGGTTGAATTCGTTCATGCGACGCTTATCGACGTTCGACCCCTTGATTTCCACCAGCGTCGGCCGCTCGAGCAGGGGCGACGATTCGAGGTTGCGCATCAGGCTGGATACGCGGGCGTTCGACTGCGCGAAACCAATCAGATTGATCTTTCCGCCCTGCTGCGACACCTTCCGGATGTACACACCTTCCGGCACATTCTTGGCGAGTTCGTTGAACAGGCCGACCGCTTCGGACCGGTTGCCCTGCAAGGACTCGATGACCTGCTTGCGCTGGATCAGCGCGTCGGTCTGCTCGCGCAGACGCTTGATTTCGTCGATCGACTTGTCGAGCACCGCGATCTCGGTCTTCAGGAAGGCGTTCTTTTCATCCTGCGCCGACACATAACCACTGATCACGCCATTCACCAGCCCGACGATGAGCGCGCCGAACAGCAGTGTCGCGCCGGAAAACGCCACGAACTGCTGGCGTCTTGCCTTGCGCTTCTCCTCGCGATGAGGAAGCAGGTTGATCCGTATCATGCGTCGAACCTCCTCAAGGCGAGGCCGCAGGCCACGAGCAACGACGGGGCGTCCTGACTGAGCCGCTTTGCGGTGACCGCAGAGGACAGCTGCATGTCGACAAACGGATTGGCGATGCGTGTTTCCACCTGCGTGCGGTTGGCAACCACTTCATCGAGCCCCGGAATGACGGCGCAGCCGCCGGCGAGCACGATGTGGTCGACGCTGTTGTACTGCGTCGAGGTGAAGAAGAACTGCAGCGCGCGCGACACTTCGAGCGCGAGATTGTCCATGAAGGGGCGCAACAGATCGTTTTCGAAATTTTCCGGCAGCGTGTTGGTGCGCTTCGCGGCCTCGGCTTCTTCCGGACTCATGCCGTAGTTGCGCATGATGTCCTGCGTCAGCTGGTAGCCACCGAACGCCTGCTCGCGGGAATACACCGGCTGGTCGTTGCGCAGGATGATCACGTTCATCACGTTGGCACCGACATCGACCAGAACGATGTTGGTGTCCTTGCCGCCATCGGGCAGCTGTTTCTCGACCAGTTCGAACGCGGCCTGTGCGGCGTAGGACTCGACATCGACGACCACGGCACGCAAGCCGGCTGCTTCGGCGATGGCCACGCGGTCTTCCACCTTTTCCTTGCGCGACGCGGCGATCAGCACTTCGACTTCATCCGGGCTGCCCGGCGCCGGGCCGACCACCTGAAAGTCGAGATTCACCTCGTCGAGCTGGAAGGGGATGTACTGATTGGCTTCCGACTCGACCAGCACTTCGAGCTCCTGCTCGCGCTGATTGGCCGGAACGATGATCTTCTTGGTGATGACCGCTGCTGCGGGCAGCGCCAGCGCGACGTTGCGCGTCGACGTACCCATGCGCTTCCAGGCGCGGCGGACCGCGTCTGCCACGTCATCGAGCTTGGCGATGTTGCCATCCACCACCGAATCGCGCGGCAGGTTTTCGGTGGCATAGCGCTCGATGCGGTGCTCGCCTTTCGCTGTCCGCGACAGCTCGACCAGCTTGACCGCCGAGGACGACACGTCCAACCCCAGTAAAGGGCGCGCTCCCGGGTTAAAAATCGACAGGTCGAAGGCCAAGCTTTTTCCTTTTAAGACAGTGAATTAGACCCAATACTCACAATTTACATTAAGATGCTAGCAGCAAGGTATCGACAAGTAAACAAATTTTGGGTAGGCGCGACACGGGGCTTCTGCGGGTCCGCCGGCTATAATTCGCGCTTGTTGCCCGCCCGGAAATCCGTCCTCTTGCCCCCCGTCCTTCGCTGGTTCATCTACCCGTTGGCTGCTCTCGCGGGCTTGCTGCTCATCGGCGCCGCGCTTGCGTTGATCGTCGTGCTGCTTGCCTACCCGCAACTGCCGTCACTCGACATACTCACTGACTACCGGCCCAAGATCCCGCTGCGCGTCTACAGCGCCGACGGTCACCTGATCGGCGAGTTCGGTGAAGAGCGTCGATCGGTCGTTCCGATCGCCCAGGTTCCCGATTCGCTGAAGCAGGCCATCATCGCTGCCGAGGACGAGCGCTTCTATCAGCACTACGGCATCGACTACGTGGGCATCGCACGTGCTGCCCTGTCCAACATGACCACCTCCGGACGGAGTCAGGGCGCGAGCACCATCACCATGCAGGTGGCGCGCAACTTCTTCCTGTCCAGCGAGCGCACCCTGCGCCGCAAAGTCTATGAAGCCCTACTCGCGTTCAAAATCGAGAACAGCCTGACAAAAGACCAGATACTCGAGCTCTACATCAACCAGATCTATCTGGGGCAACGCGCCTACGGCTTCGCTGCCGCGTCCAGAGCCTATTTCGGCAAAAACCTCGCAGACCTTAGCGTTGCGGAATCGGCGATGCTGGCCGGGCTGCCGAAGGCGCCGTCAAAATACAACCCGGTCGTCAATCCAAAGCGTGCCGCGCTGCGTCAGGCCTACGTGTTGCGCCGCATGAAGGACCTCGGCTACATCGACGACGCAACGCGGACGGCCGCGGTCGAACAGCAACTGCCGGTGCGCCGCGACGGCGCCCAGTCCGAACAGCGCGCGGACTTCGTGGCAGAGATGGCGCGCCAGATCGCGGTGGAGAAATTCGGCGAAAATGCCTACGGACTCGGACTGCGTGTCGTTACGACCATACGCCGCTCCGATCAGGCAGCGGCGATCGAGGCGGTGCGCAAGGGCGTGCTCGATTACGACCGTCGGCACGGCTATCGGGGCGCCGAGGCCTTCATCGACCTGAAGGACGTCGTCGCCGACGATGATGAAATGCTCGATGACCTGCTGCAGGACGTGCCGGATGCCGCCGGCCTGCACGCGGCCGTCGTGCTTGACGCCAGCCCGACGGCGATCAAGGTCTACAAGCGCGGCGGCGAGGTGCTCAAGCTCGGCGCCGACGCCATCCGGTTCGCTCGCCCGATGCTCGACGACAAGGCGCCGCCGGCACGGCGGCTGCGTCGCGGCGCGCTGGTGCGCGTAATGCCGGATAACAAACTGGGTTGGGTGATCGCGCAGATGCCGGAGGTCGAGGCAGCGCTCGTGTCGATCGACAGCGCCGATGGTGCCGTGCGTGCGCTGGTTGGCGGCTTCGACTTCAACCGCAGCAAGTTCAACCACGTGACCCAGGGCTGGCGTCAACCGGGGTCGAGCTTCAAGCCTTTCATCTATTCGGCCGCCCTGGAAAAAGGCTACTCGCCTTCGACGGTCGAGGAAGACACACCGCTCGTCGTGTCGGCAGGCGAAACCGGCAGCCAGAGCTGGCAGCCCAAGAACTACGACGGCAAGTACGACGGACCGATTTCGCTGCGCACCGCGCTCGCCAAGTCGAAGAACATGGTGTCGATCCGTGTGCTGCGTTCGATCGGGCCGCGCTACGCGCAGGACTACATCACCCGCTTCGGCTTCGAGGCGGCACGCCATCCGCCGTATCTGACGATGGCGCTCGGCGCCGGATCGGTGACGCCGTGGCAGATGGCGTCCGGCTACGCGGTATTCGCCAACGGTGGCTTCCGGGTCGAGCCCTACGTGGTGCGCGAGATCCAGGACAGCAGCGGCAAGGTGCTCGCGCGTTTCACACCGACCGCGCCGCGTGACGAATCACAGCGCGTGATCGACGCACGCAATGCCTACCTGATGGACAGCCTGATGCAGGACGTGGTGCGCCGCGGTACCGCAACGCGCGCGTTGCAGCTCAAGCGCAGCGATCTTGCCGGCAAGACGGGCACCACG
This sequence comes from Methyloversatilis sp. XJ19-13, assembly GCF_024580155.1. Lineage (NCBI taxonomy): Bacteria > Pseudomonadati > Pseudomonadota > Betaproteobacteria > Nitrosomonadales > Sterolibacteriaceae > Methyloversatilis > Methyloversatilis sp. XJ19-13. The sequence continues at coordinate 27,125 of NZ_JANINH010000016.1, forward strand.
AACGAATACCTCGACGCGTGGTTCTGCGGCTACCAGCCGTCGCATGTCACGGTTGCATGGATAGGTTTCGACACACCGCGCTCGCTCGGCCGCGGCGAAACCGGTGGTTCTGCCGCGCTGCCGATGTGGGTGGACTACATGCGCCACGCGCTGAAGGATGTTCCGGAGGAGCGCCTGCCCTTGCCCGACGGTCTGATCAGCATCAATGCCGGCGAGGACGCGCAGGGCAATCCGCGCACCGATCTGATGTACGAAGAACACATGCCGCCCGCCCCGGAGTCGATTCCGGACGAGCCCGAGGGCCCGGCGTCGGAAGGAGAAATACTGCCTGAGGCACCCGCTGTGCCTGTGCCGCCGTCCGGACCATCGCCCTCGGGTCACATCGTTCCCGGGTCTGCCGGGCTCGGCGGCACAGCCGACTTCAGGGCATCAGGCGTACCGGTTCGCCGGCCTGCTGGCTGAGCAGGGTTTCCAGTGCCTGCATCAACTCGGCGCCGTCGCGCGTACCGATCCAGCGACCGTCTTGCGGCCGGAAGTGAAAACCGCCCGAGCGCGCCGCCACCCAGATTTCCTGGGCGACGCCATGCCGGTTGATCACCATCTTCGAGCCGTTGGCGAATTCGAGCTCAAGAACGCCGCCGGCCTGCAGTTCATAGTCGATGTCGGCACCGCTGCGTTCGACGGCCTGCTCGATCGCGGCCAGCGTCGCATCGGCCAATTTGTTAAATTCGTTCTCATCCATTACCGGCTACCTGACATGTTTTCCAGCACGCTCGTGCGCATTGCCGCACTGACCCTGATACTCGCAGGCTGCGGCACCAAGGGTCCCCTGACCCTGCCGCCCAAGGACAAGATCCGCCCGCCTGCGGCCGCAGTCCCTGCTACGCCGGCGCCCGCTCCGGCAACGCCATCGAAGGATGATAGCAAGGCGCCTGCGCAATGAAGCACTTCGAAACCCGCAATGGCAACCTGTTCGCCGAAGGTGTTCCGCTCGAACGCGTTGCCGCTGAGTTCGGCACCCCGACCTTCGTCTATTCCCGCGCAGCGCTGACCGACGCCCATGCAGCCTACGCCGAGGCGCTGACCGGGCGCGACGCCATGCTGTGCTACGCGGTGAAGTCGAATTCGAACCTCGCCATCCTGAATCTGTTTGCGCGCCTTGGCACCGGCTTCGACATCGTATCGGGCGGCGAACTGGCACGCGTCGTCGCGGCAGGCGGCGATCCGGCAAAGGTCGTCTTTTCCGGCGTCGGCAAGACGCGCGACGAAATGCGCGCAGCGCTCGAACACGGCATCTACTGTTTCAACGTCGAATCCGAACCCGAGCTGCTCCGCCTCGCCGAGGTCGCCGGCAGTCTTGGCAAGTGCGCCCCGATTGCGCTGCGCGTGAATCCGGACGTCGATCCGAAGACGCATCCCTACATTTCCACCGGCCTGAAGTGCAACAAGTTCGGCGTGCCGATCACCGACGCACACGCGCTCTATCTGGCCGCGGCGAAGCTGCCGCAGCTGGACATCCGCGGCATCGCCTGTCACATCGGCTCGCAGTTGCTCGATCCGGCGCCGGTCGCCGAAGCAGCCGCCAAGGTCGTCGCACTGGCCGAAGCACTGAACCGTGACGGCATCGAACTGCGCCATCTCGATCTGGGCGGCGGTCTCGGCATCCTCTATGACGACGAGGCGGTACCCGCTACCCGCGACTATCTCGCGCCCCTGCTGTCCGTGCTGGCCGGTCGCAAGGAAAGGCTGCTGCTCGAACCCGGTCGTTCGCTTGTCGGCAACGCCGGTGTGCTGCTGTCGAAAGTCGAGTACCTCAAGCGCGGAGAGGACCGCAACTTCGCCATCATCGACGCGGCGATGAATGACCTCGCCCGCCCGGCGCTGTACGACGCGTTCCACCGCATCGCCGAAGTGCGCCCGCACGGCACGCCCGACACCTACGACGTGGTCGGCCCGGTGTGCGAAAGCGGTGACTTCCTCGGCCGCGCACGCCGACTGGCGGTCGAGCCGGAAGACCTGGTGGCGATCTTTTCCGCTGGCGCCTACGGCATGACCATGAGTTCGAACTACAACACGCGCGCCCGTGCGGCCGAAGTCATGGTGGATGGCGACACCTGCCACCTGATCCGCGCCCGCGAACGCATCGAAGACCTGTACGCGGGCGAGCGCCTGCTGCCGTGATGCGATGAGCGGGCCGACCGACGACACGCGCGAGCGGCTGCGGCTGGACAAGTGGCTGTGGGCGGCCCGTTTCTTCAAGACCCGCACCCTGGCGGCCGACGCGATCGACGCCGGCCGCATCCAGCTCAATGAGGCGCGCGCCAAACCGTCACGGGAGGTGCGCATCGGCGACCGTCTGGACATCCAGACCGGCGAGGTGCGTTACACGGTGATCGTGCAGGCACTGTCGGGCAAGCGCGGCCCGGCCGAGGTCGCACGCACACTGTACGAAGAGACGCCCGAAAGCATGGCCGCACGCGAAGCAGCCCGCGAGCAGCGCCGGTTGCAACCCGAGCCTTCGGTCGGCCTGCACGGCCGGCCGACGAAGACACAGCGCCGCGAAATCGACCGCCTGCGCGCTAAAATTCGCGGCGAATGAGCTGCAGCCCGACACGGGTTTCGCGGCGACCGGATTTTTGATCTGTTGAAAAGGAAACGAAATGTCAGAACGTATCGTGATGAAGATCGGTGAAGCCACCGTCTTCGCCAAGGAAGGTCAGTTCACTGACGCCATGCCGGAAATCGTCATCGGTTCGATCGACGGCCCGGTGGGCCAGGCCTTCGCCCAGATGATGGGTCAGACGGCCGGCCACACCCGCATGCTCGCCGTGCGAGACTGCAACCAGATGGCCAAGCCGGCGACGATGATGGTGCCCAAGGTAACGATCAAGAATTCGCGCACCGTCGAACTGCTGGGCGGCGTGGTGCAGTCGGCCACCGCCGATGCGGTCGTCGACAGCGTTGCAGAAGGCGTCATTCCGAAGGATCTGGTGGATGAGCTTGTCATCATCGATCTGGTGTGGCTGGACCCGAACGCGGTCAAGGACCCCAACCTCGACATGAAGGACCTGTACCGCACCAACTACGAAGCGATGAAGCTGGCCATCCAGCGTGCGATGACCGGCAAGCCGACGATGGAAGAGCTGATCGCCAACCGCCACAAGATCAAGCACTGCATGTACGACCCGGACGCCTGAACGCGGCGCGTCTATCAAGCGAAAGCCCCTGCAGTGTGCGGGGGCTTTTTTTTAGCCTGAACGTTTTCAAGCCAACCTTGTTTTGAGCTCCACCGGCATCCAGAATGAATGAAGCTTGGCCATTGGCCAGGCAGGGAGGACTGCCGATGGACATTCGGGCCGAAGCCACACCCGGGCGCGAGAACGCGGCAATGCCGCAAATGAGTGACGACGCATTCCGGCGCGTCGTCGAGTATGCCCCGAGCGCCATGGTGCTGGTCGATGACCACGGCATGATGGTGCTGGTCAATGAACAGACGGAAAGGCTGTTCGGCTATCCACGCGCTGAACTGATCGGCCGCTCGGTCGACATGCTGGTGCCTTTCGCCACGCGTGCGCACCACGCCGACTTCCGCCACAGCTTCCTCTCATCACCCAGCCCACGACCGATGGGTGGTGGGCGCGACCTGTTCGCCTGCCGCGCCGATGGCAGCGAATTCCCGGTCGAAATCGGTCTCAATCCGATGGACACAGGCAACGGCGTCATGGTGCTGGCGTCCATCGTCGACATCACCGAAAGACGCCGCGCGCAGCAGGTGCTGGAGCAGGCGCTGCTCGAAAAGACGGTGCTGCTCAACGAGGTGCATCACCGGGTAAAGAACAATCTTCAGGTCATCACCAGCCTGCTCAACCTGCAGGCCAACAATGCCGACGAACCGCGCGTGCGCGACATCCTGAACGAAAGCCAGAACCGTGTGCGCGCCATGGCGCTGACCCACCAGCTGCTGTACGAGCGCAAGGACTTCTCGCGCATGGACCTCGGCGATTATCTCGACCGTCTGGCTCAACTGTTGCGCGGCACCTACCGCAGCGGCTCGAATGGTGTCGAACTGCAGCTCGAACGACCGGCACAGCCGGTGTACCTGGATCTGGAGCGCGCCATCCCCTGCGGGCTGATGGTCAACGAGCTGGTCACCAATGCCTTCAAGCACGCCTTTCCGGACCAGCGCCGCGGCGACATCACCATCACGTTGTCTGGCGACGCACAGCGGCTGACACTCGCCGTGCGCGATGACGGCATCGGCCTGCCGGCCGATTTCGATTTCGAAGCGGTAAAGTCGCTCGGGCTTCAGCTGGTACCCCTGCTGATAGACCAGTTGCACGGCGAACTGCAGATACTGCCCGGGGGCGGTGCCCATTACCGCATCACCTTCCCGGCCGCCCTTCCGATACGAGGTACGTCATGAACGCCCCGCTCCCGATCAATCTGATGCTGGTCGAAGACGAACGGGTGATCGCCTTCGATCTGAAAAACCAGCTGCAGTCATTCGGATACCGGGTCGGCGCCGTGCTGGCCAGCGGCGAACAGGCCGTCGATCGCGTCGCCGACGTGGCCCCCGATCTGGTGCTGATGGACATTCATCTGGACGGAGCTCTGGACGGCATCGATGCCGCGCTGCAGATCCAGGCACGCTACCGGGTGCCGGTGGTGTTCCTTACCGCCTACGCCGAGGATGACACCCTCAAGCGGGCAATGGACTGCCGGCCATTCGGTTATCTGGTCAAGCCCTGCGAGGCGCGCGAGCTGCACGCAACGATACAGATGGCCCTGGCCCGCCGTGAAGTCGAAGCGAATGTGGAACGCAGCGAACAGCTGTTCAAGCTGGCGCTGGACGCCGCCTCGCTCGGCGTGCTGGAGTGGCACGCCGACTCTATGCGGCTGCACGGCGATGGCCATCTGCGCGGCCTGTTCGGCGACCGGCCGGTGCCGCTGGACGAAAGCTGGGACAGCTTCCTGTCACGGGTCGATCCGGAAGACCGGGCGCGCATCACCGAAGCGCTGAACGCGGCCCTGGAACGTGGCGACCCGGTGCGCATCGAGTTCCGCACGGCCGGCAACGGCGGGGTTCGCAGCCTGGAGGCACACGCCCGCGCATATGGTGAGTCGCACAGCGAACGGCGCATCGTCGGCATCCTGCAGGATGTCACCCAGCGACGGCACGACGAGGAGGCCCTGCGCCAGTCCAGCGTGGTGTTCCACACGACGGCGGAAGCCATCGTCATCTGCGACCGGCACCGGCGCATCGTCGCCGTGAACGCCGCCTACACCCGCATCACCGGCCACGCCGAACACGACGTGCTCTCGCTCGACCCCGAGCAGGTGCTCGGCACCGGTCATGACGACGCCTTCTATGGCGCACTGATCGCTTCCGCCGGCAGCGGTTACTGGCAAGGTGAGGTGCAGTGCCGCCGCGCATCCGGCGACAGCTTTCCCGCCTGGGAGAGCATCAGTGCGGTACGCAACGAAGGTGGCGAAGTCACCCACTTCGTCGCCGCACTGTCGGACTTCACGGCCATCCACCGGATCGAAGCCAAGCTCAACCATCTGGCACATCACGACGCGCTGACCGATCTGCCCAACCGGCTGTTGTTCGACGACCGCTTCGAACAGGCGATCGAACAGGCGCGTCGCCTGGAGCATCGCTGCATCCTTCTGTTTCTTGATCTGGACAGCTTCAAGGGGGTGAATGACACGCTGGGCCATGCCGTCGGTGACGACCTTCTGCGCACCGTGGCGCAGCGCCTGCGCGCGGTGTTGCGCCGCAGCGATACGCTGGCCCGACTGGGCGGGGACGAGTTCGTCGTGCTCACAGGCAGCGTCCAGCCGGAAGAAGCGTCCCGCCTCGCACTCAAGCTTCTCAATGCGCTGAACGAGCCGTTCGACCTGGGCAAGGAACAGATCCGGATCTCCGCCAGCATCGGCATCGCGGTGTTCCCGGACCACGGGATCGACCGCAACGTACTGATGCGCGCAGCCGACATCGCGATGTATTCGGCCAAGTCGCAGGGTCGCAACCGGTACCAGTTCTTTTCCGAGGACATGTCGGAGCGCACCCATGAACGCATGCAGATGGAGCAGGGCCTGCGGCGCGCCATCGATGCCGATGCGCTGCAGGTGCATTACCAGCCGCAGTTCCGTCTGGGCGACCGTCGCATCGTGGGCGTGGAAGCGCTGGTGCGCTGGCAGCATCCGGAATGGGGCATGGTGTCGCCGTCACGCTTCGTGCCGGTGGCGGAGGAAAGCGGCGTCATCGAGGCGATGGGGCTGTGGGTGCTGCGCCGCGCCTGCCACGACATCGTCGGACTGGCGGACGGCGAGGGCCATCAGATGCGGCTGGCAGTGAATGTGTCAGTACGCCAGTTCCTGCGTGACGACTTCGTCTCCCAGGTACTCGACGTACTGGCCGAAACCGGCTTCCCGGCTGCCGCGCTGGAGCTGGAAATCACCGAATCCACTTTGCAGGTGATCGAACGCAGCGCCGGCATACTCGACGCATTGAAGCGGCTCGGCGTATCGATAGGCATCGACGATTTCGGCACCGGCTACTCGTCGCTGAGCGTGCTGCGCGGTCTGCCGATCGACCGCATCAAGATCGACCGTTCCTTCATCGTCGATCTCACCGAAAGCGACGATGCGCGCGCCATGATCGATGCCATGCTCACGCTGGGCCGGTCGCTGCGCATGAGCACCATTGCCGAAGGCATTGAACTCGACGCCCAGGCCGAACTGCTCGGCAGTCTCGGCTGCGCCGAAGGCCAGGGATTCCTGTTCGCGCGACCGATGCCGCTCGGCTCACTGCGACAGCTGCTCGCCGGACGGCACTGAGCGCGGCTCCAGCTTCACCCTATGCCGGCTCGACCGCCTCGACCGGCAGCGCTTCCAGATGGCGTCGCAGGATGCGGTAGTGGTCGTAGTCGAAGTGCGCGGCGACACCTGCCGGCAAGGCATCGGCTTCCTCGGCCGCGCTGCCCAGGTAGCACCAGTGGGACAGCCAGTGACGGTCGCCACGCTGAGTTCCGGGTCGTCGTTCGCGTACCACCACCCGGCCCGGCCACGGCCAGTCCGGTACGCGCAATCCATCCAGCGCGCTCATCAGCCGCAGATCGTGCTGCCGCGCGTCCTCGCGCCCGCAACACACGCCGCGACAGCGCTTGATCTGCACGTTCACACAGGCGGCAGTGCGTCTTTCGTGTCCTTGCAGGCCGATGCGCTTCGGGCACAGCTGCCACGCAGTCGCCATTTCGCGCAACGCCGCCATGCAGTCGCGGCGCGAACGGAATGGCCCGTACAGACCGCCCAGCTGCTGCGGCGCGACGCGGTCGAGATCGACCACGACCAGCGCCGCCTCTCCGGCAGCGACCGAGTTGCCCGGCCCCCCGCGCACGTGCAGCGCAACGGCCGGACCGGTTGCGCGTGCCGGCTTGTTGTACGGCGGCTGCAGCTGTTTCACGAGCTTCGCTTCGAGCAGCAGGGCGCCCAGTTCGCCGGCCGTTTCGGTCCATTCGACGCGCCGCGTTTCGCGCGCCAGACGCGCCGCCTGACCCGCCTTCTGCGGACCGTTGAAGTGGGACAGCACACGCGAACGCAGATTGCGGCTGCGCCCGACGAAAAGCGGGGTTTCGACCGGCGCCGGCAACAGGTCTGCGCCGACGCCGGGCGCAGCGGGTGCGCCGTAGAACAGATAGACACCGGGCGCCTCCGGCGGATCTCCCACGGCGCCCGGTGCGAAGCCGGGCACCGGCGAAGCGGTGAGCCCGGACTTGCAGATGGCCGCATCGATCTGCGCGACCGGAAAATCGCGCTTCACGATGTCGAGCACATCGCACACCACTCGAGCATCGCCCAGCGCGCGGTGACGCGCGTCGCAGTTCAGGCCCAGCCGTTCCATTACGGCATCCAGCCCGTGGCGCGGATGCCCGGGGTAGAGCGCGCGCGACAACTTGACCGAACACAGCACGCGCGGCGCGAAGGACAGCGACAGACGGGCGAACTCGTTGCGCAGGAAGCCGTGGTCGAAGCGCGCGTTGTGGGCGACGAACAGACGGTCATGCAGCAGCGTGGCCACCTGCTGCGCAATGTCGGCAAAACCTGGCGCCCGGCGCACCATCTCGTCGGTGATGCCGGTGAAACGCTGGATGTTGCCGGGAATCGGGGTGCCCGGATTGACCAGGCTGGACCATTCGACACGCTGGTCGCCGTCCACCAGCACGATGCCGACCTCGGTGATGCGATCGATCGCCGGGTCGCCGCCGGTCGTTTCCAGATCAACAACGGCCAGCGGCGTGTCGAGCAGGCTCATCGGACGAATGCGAACTTGTGCAGCGACGGATCCGGCTCCGGATTCAGTGCGCGTCGCCTGGCGTCAGGTCAGCCTGATACGGATAGGCCTTCTGCGGCACCTTGGCTTCGTTGAAACGGCGCTGGCTTTCGAGATCCTGCGGCTTGTCCCACCACAGCGCGCGCCCCTTGCGCTGCTCTTCAACCTGCTCCGGATTCTTTTCCAGGTACTCACGCATGAAACGCGTGTGATCCGATTCGTAATCAGCCACTTCAGACTCCAAAGAGAAAATTCGATGACTACTGCTGCGTGCCCCTGCGGCCTTCTTCGGCCTTTTCGCTGCCGGCACGCACCCTGTTGATGCGTACCACTTCCGGTACGCGACGCAAGCCCTTCATGATGCGCGCGAGATGCACGCGATCACTCACCTGCAGCGTGAAATGAATCTGCGTGTACAGGCTGCCGTCTTCTTCCATTCCGACATTCTGGATGTTGGCGCCGCACTCAGCGATCTCGAACGCCACCTTGGCCAGCACGCCCGGACGATTCGCCGACACGACGCGGATGCCGACTTCGAACACGCGACTGGTGTCGCGTTCCCACTCGACATCGACCCACTGGTCGCCTTCCTTGCGGTTGCGCCGCAGCGTCGGGCAGTCGTGCGCATGGATCATCAGGCCGGATCCCTTGCGCATCTGGCCGACGATGGGGTCGCCCGGTATCGGCTGACAGCAGCGCGCAATCTGCACCGCCATGCCTTCCGAACCGCGGATCAGCAGCGCGCTTTCAGGCACCTCAATCCCGCTGCCGGCCTCGCGCGCCGTCTGCAGCTCGAGCAGGCTGCGGGCGACGAAGGTGGCCGAGCTCTTGCCCTGGCCGATGTCGGCGAGTGCGTCCTTGCGGTTGCGGATATCCGCCGTTTCGAGCCAGTGTGTCCACGAAACATCGCTGATTTCGTCCGGCGTGACGCCGAACTGGCGCAGCGCCTGGGTCAGCAGCCGTTCGCCGAGCTGGGCCGATTCCTCGACCTGCATGTTCTTCAGGAAGTGGCGGATCTGCGCACGTGCCTTGCCGGTCTTCACATACCCCAGCCAGGCCGGATTCGGATTGGGGTGCGTCGCCGTGATGATGTCCACCTGATCGCCGCTGTTCAGTTCGCTGCGCAGCGGCATCAGCTCGTGATTGATGCGACAGGCCACGCAGCAGTGGCCGACATCGGTGTGCACCGCGTAGGCGAAGTCGACCGCCGTCGCACCGCGCGGCAGAGACATGATCTTGCCCTTGGGCGTGAACACGTAGACCTCACCCGGAAACAGGTCGATCTTGACGTGCTCGAGGAATTCGGCCGAATCCGGTGCAGAACTCTGCAGTTCGAGCAGTGACTGCAGCCAGCGGTGCGTATTGGCCTGCAGGTCATCCAGCGACTGTTCGCTGTCCTTGTAAAGCCAGTGCGACGCGACGCCGTTCTGCGCGATCTGGTGCATTTCGGAGGTGCGGATCTGAACTTCGACCGGCGTGCCGAACGGGCCGATCAGCGTCGTGTGCAGCGACTGGTAGCCGTTGGCCTTCGGGATCGCGATGTAGTCCTTGAACTTGCCCGGCACCGGCTTGTATAGCGCGTGCAGCGCACCCAGCGTCAGGTAACAGGCAGCCACGTCCGGCACGACCACGCGAAAGCCGTAGATGTCGAGCACCTGCGAAAAAGTCAGGTGCTTGTCGCGCATCTTGCGGAAGATCGAATACAGGCTCTTCTCGCGACCGAACACGTCGGCTTCCAGCCCGCGCTCGGGCAGGCGGGTCCGGATGGCGTCGGTGATCTTGCCGACCACCTCGCGCCGGTTGCCGCGCGCCGCCTTCATCGCGCGGTCGAGCACCCGGTAGCGAAGCGGGTACATGGCCTGGAAGGCCAGGTCCTGCAGTTCGCGATACACCGCATGCAGGCCGAGGCGGTTGGCGATCGGTGCGTGAATTTCGAGCGTTTCGCGCGCGATGCGCCGCTGCTTGTCCTGCCGCACGCTGCCGAGCGTGCGCATGTTGTGCGTACGGTCCGCCAGCTTGATCAGGATGACGCGCACGTCGCGCGCCATCGCCATCAACATCTTGCGGAAGTTTTCCGCCTGCGCGTCTTCCTTCGACTGGAACTCGATCTTGTCGAGTTTCGACACGCCATCGACCAGTTCGGCGACCACCTTGCCGAAACGTTCGGCGATCTCTTCCTTCGTGATGTCGGTGTCTTCCATCACGTCGTGCAGCAGCGCGGCACACAGCGCCTGGCTGTCGAGTTGCCAGCCGGCGAGGATTTCCGCCACTGCGACCGGATGCGACACGTAAGGCTCGCCGCTCATCCGGAACTGGCCTGCGTGGGCGCTGGCGGACAGCGCGTAGGCATCGCGCACGCGGTGCACGTCCTCTTCCCGCAGATAGGCGGAAATGGACCCGATCAGGCGATCGAAGTCTCCGCCGTGGGGACCGGCGGGATTGCCCGCATGGGGATCGTTGTCAGCCAGACCGAGGGCGACAACGGGTGCTTCAGGCGAAGGCTGTTTGACCGGGGTGGGCATGAGTATGTCGTCCACCGGCCGCATGGTTCAGTTCAGTGCCTGAGGCCCGGTCTCATCAGACCTGGCCCCGGTTCAGGATTTCGACGCCGAACTTGCCGGCGGCGATCTCGCGCAGCGCAACCACGGTGGGCTTGTCGTTCTCGGCTTCGACCTGCGGCGTGCTGCCGGCAGCGAGCTGACGCGCACGGACGGTAGCCGCCAGCGTCAGCTGGAAGCGGTTGGGGATGCGCTTGAGACAGTCTTCAACAGTGATGCGTGCCATGTTCAGTCGATGCCCAGTGATTTGAATGTTTCAGGATGCTGCGCCATCTGGCTGGTCGTCAGCAGGCGCGCGGCCTGCACGACAGTCACCAGCTCAGCTTGAGCTTGACTCAGTATGTCATTGATTATAACGAAATCGAATTCGTGAAGATGACGTATCTCGTCGCGCGCCGCGGCCAGCCGACGCTCGATGACGTCGGCAGCGTCCTGTCCGCGCCCGTTCAGCCGCGCGGACAGCGCGTCAAGGGAAGGCGGCAGGATGAAGATACCGACCGCGTCGGGGAACAGCGTGCGCACCTGCTGCGCGCCCTGCCAGTCGATTTCCAGCAGTACGTCACGGCCTGCCGACAGCTGTTCGTCGAGCCAGTGGCGCGACGTGCCATAGCAATTGCCGTGAACCTGGGCCCACTCGAGAAAGTCGCCCGCCGTGCGCATGGCGTCGAAAACAGCGGCGGACACGAAATGATAGGCCACGCCGTCGACTTCACCCGGGCGCGCGGCGCGCGTCGTGTGCGAGATCGACAGCTGTATCCGGAGGTCGCGTTCGAGCAGACCGCGCACCAGCGTGGTCTTGCCGGCGCCAGAAGGCGCACTGACGATGAAAAGCAGGCCGCGGGTTGCCATGATTGCAGTCTTGGAGGTTGTGAGCGGGATCGTTGCGATGGCGCTGCTCCGCGGACGAAGAGCCAGACGGGAACAGTGCGAAATTGGGGATTCTACTGGTGCCGGCGCTGCAGATCACGCCGTGCCATCCGATCCGGGCCTGCAGGAGACAGTTGGAGAAAACACCGCTGGTCGGACAGAACGCCCGGGAACACACGTTCACGGGATCCTGCCGACCAATGACCATCTGCCATCACGGCGCAAGAATCCGCTGCAATGATGTTGATGCTGGCCTGTTTGCAGCACACCGCGCGCCTGCGCGGAGGCGTTCATCACACACAAGGGCCCGGTATGGCTAACAGCAACAAGGGCGTGCTCAGCGGCAAGCGCGCACTGATCATCGGCATCGCCAACGAAAACTCGATCGCATGGGGCTGCGCGCGCGCGCTGCACGCGGCAGGTGCTGAACTGGCGATCACCTACCTCAACGACAAGGCGAAACCCTTTGTCGAACCGCTCGCGCAGGAACTCGGCGCCGAACTGCTGCTGCCGCTCGACGTGTCGGTGGTGGGTCAGATGGAGGACGTGTTTGCGGCGATCCACGCCACCTGGCGTCGCCTGGACATTGCGCTGCACTCGATCGCGTTTGCGCCCAGGGAGGCGCTGGCCGGCGGTCTGATCGATTGCCCGGCCGATGCATTCGCCAGGGCCATGGACGTGTCGTGTCATTCCTTCATCCGCATGGCGGGCATGGCGGCACCGCTGATGACTGAAGGCGGCTCACTGTTCGCGATGAGTTACACCGGTGCCAACAAGGTGGTGCCCAACTACAACGTGATGGGTCCGTGCAAGGCGGCGCTCGAAGCGTCGGTGCGCTATCTGGCTTTCGAGCTCGGTCCGAAGGGCATCCGGGTGCATGCCATTTCACCCGGGCCGCTGCGCACCCGGGCGGCGTCCGGGCTCAAGGAATTCGACGAACTGCTGTACGAAGCAGTACAGAAATCGCCGATCGGCGAGCGGGTCGACATCGACGATGTGGGTGTCGCCCTGACCTATCTCGCCACTGACTATGCGCGCCGCCTGACCGGCTCGACCTTCTACGTGGACGGCGGTCACAACATCATGGCTTGATGCGGATGCAGGCCCTGGGCGCGCCCGGCTGAACCGGGTCCCGGACAATCAGCCGCGGCGCGTACTTTCCCGACAATACCGATACACCCCGAACGCGGACAGCTCATGAACCACGTCACCGATCCCGATTCGCTCTGGATAGAAAACCGCACGTACGACGAGATCGCCGTAGGCGACTCGGCCACCCTGTTGCGCACGCTGCGCCACGAAGACATCCACATGTTCGCCATCATGTCCGGCGACATCAATCCGGCCCACGTCGATGCCGAGTACGCGCGTTCGTCCATCTTCACCGAAGTCATCGCCCATGGCATGTGGGGCGGCGCCCTGATCTCCACCCTGCTGGGCACCCAGTTCCCCGGTCCCGGCACGATCTACGTCGACCAGACCCTGCACTTCAGCCGCCCGGTTCGGGTCGGCGACACCGTCACCGTGACCGTGCGCTGCGATCGCAAGTTCGATCACAACCGGCACATGATCCTCGACTGCATCTGCATCAACCAGCATGGCGAGAAGGTGATTCACGGTACGGCGGAAGTACTGGCGCCGAGCGACAAGGTCCGGCTGGTCAAGACGGAGTTGCCGGAATTCCGGCTGTCCGACACGAGGAAGACGCGTTTCGAACGTCTGATGCAGATCACGCACGGCCTGACGCCGATTTCGATGGCGGTGGCGCATCCCTGCGACGCGGAATCGCTGCGCGGCGCCCTGCTGGCGCGTGACCGTGGCCTGATCGTTCCGACGCTGGTCGGCCCCGAGCCGAAGATCCGCCGGATCGCCGAGGAGTTCGGCATGGATCTCGGCGATTGCCGGATCGTCGACACCCTGCACAGCCATGCCTCGGCCGAGCGCGCGGTGGCACTGTGCCGCGCCGGCGAGTGCGAAGCCCTGATGAAGGGCAGCCTGCACACCGATGAACTGGTCAGTGAAGTGATCCGCAAGGACACCGGCCTGCGGACGGCACGCCGCATGAGCCATGTGTACGTGATGGACGTGCCGACCTATCCGCGGCTGATGCTGATCACCGATGCGGCGATCAATGTGGCGCCGACGCTGCTGGAAAAGGCCGACATCGTGCAGAACGCGATCGACCTTGCGCACATCCTGCACATTCCGGAGCCCAGGGTCGCCCTGCTTGCCGCGGTCGAAACGGTCAACCCGGCGATGCCGTCGACGCTCGACGCCGCAGCATTGTGCAAGATGGCGGACCGCGGTCAGATCCGGGGCGGGCTGCTCGATGGCCCGCTGGCCTTCGACAATGCGATCTCGGCCGCAGCGGCGCTCACCAAGGGCATCCGGTCGGTGGTGGCCGGACAGGCCGACATCCTGGTGGTGCCCGACATCGAGTCGGGCAACATGCTCGCCAAACAGCTGGAGTACCTCGCCGAGGCGCTGTCTGCCGGCATCGTGCTGGGCGCCCGCGTACCGTTCGTGCTGACAAGTCGTGCCGACTCCGCCGAGACGCGGACGACTTCGACCGCCATCGCCGTCGTCATGGCACACGCAAAGCGCAATGCAGTGACCCGGAGCGATGCATGAGCGATGCCGTGCTGACGCTCAATGCCGGCTCCAGTTCGGTGAAGTTCGCGCTGTTCGCGCTGCCGGCGAACCCCCGCGACGTGCCGCAGCAAGCCCGCATGACCGGCCGCATCGATGGCATCGGAGCGGCCGGTCGGCCGCTCCGCCTGACGGCAGAGGATGCGGCGGGCAACCGGGTGGAGGATGTCGAGCTGCCCATCGAGGGGTCGGCGGAACTGCAGCACCGCGAGGCGCTGCGCCGTCTGGCGCACTGGCTTCATGACTGCGATGCCGGATTGCGCATCACGGCGGTCGGTCATCGCGTGGTGCACGGCGGGCGGCAATTCTCGGCACCTGTCCTGCTCGATGCGCAGGTGATCGCCGCCTTGCGCGATCTGGTTTCCCTTGCGCCCCTGCATCAGCCGCACAACCTGGCCGGCATCGATGCAATGGCCGGTGCCTTGCCCGGTGTGCCGCAGGTCGCCTGCTTCGATACGGCATTCCACCGCACGCAGCCGGACCTTGCACAGATGTTCGCGCTGCCGCGCCGGATCACCGACGAAGGCGTACTGCGTTACGGCTTCCATGGCCTGTCGTACGAATTCATCGCCGACGTGCTGCCGCAGCATCTGCCAGCCACCCAGGCCGACGGACGGGTGATCGTCGCGCACCTCGGCAACGGTGCATCGATGTGCGGCATGGTCGCGCGCAGAAGCCAGGCCACCAGCATGGGATTCACCGCGGTCGACGGACTGATGATGGGCACCCGCACCGGCAGCCTCGACCCCGGCGTACTGCTTTACCTGATGGAACAACACGGCATGGACGCGAAGGCGCTGACCCGCCTGCTGTACAGCGAATCCGGCCTGCTCGGCGTGTCGGGGCTGTCTTCGGACATGCGCACGCTGCTCGAATCGGATACCGCGGAGGCGGCGCAGGCCGTCGACCTGTTCTGCTATCGGGCAGTACGGGAAATCGGTTCGCTGACGGGCGCAATCGAAGGCATCGATGCCCTCGTGTTCACCGGCGGCATCGGCGAGCACGCGGCCGCGGTGCGCGAGCGGATCTGCCGGCCGCTCGCCTGGACCGGGCTCGTGTTCGACGCAGACGCCAACGCAGCGCGCGCGACGCGGATCAGCACACCCGCCAGCCGCGTGGCGGTCTGTGTCATCCCGACCAACGAAGAGTGGATGATCGCGCGCCACACGGCCGAGTTTCTGTCGTGAATCAATGGAACGAGGACCCCGCGCGCGCAGGTACAAATGCCCCGGGTGAAAGCGCTGTTCAACGGTTCGACCGGAAAGAGGCGTCCGTTACGAAAAGTCTGGACCCTTGGAACTGACCTGGCCATCCGGGACAGCGGCGCTGTTTCGGCGAAAGCCCGGACATGCGGTTGCAACCTTGCCTTCAAGCCCTCGTCATGCGAATGCCAAGCCTTGCTCGCCGGGAATCGAGGACGCGACACCCACGGCGACGACCCTCGCCGAATCGGCGTCAGCGCAACGCTGACAGACCCCGCTGCACACCTTGTCGCAGATGCATCCTGTCGCGCCAACCGCTGACGGCAGGGTAATCCGCCAGGTTCACGCCCGCGTAGTCCGGGGCATCGAGCCAGCCGAAGTTCATGATGTCGGCCACCGAGAACTCGCTTCCGGCCAGCCAGGGCACCTGCTGCAGCCGTGCCTCCAGCACCGCCGTGAGGCGATTCGACTCCTTGCGATAGCGCTCGATGGCAAAGCCCACAGGCTCTGGTGCCGACCGTGTGAACCAGCCGGCCTGGCCGAACATGGGACCGATGCCACCGATCTGGAAGCAGGTGTATTCAAGGGCCCGCACGCGTTCGACCGGGTCGGTCGGCATGAGCCCGCCGAACTTCCCGGCCAGATACCAGAGGATTGCGCCGGACTCGAACACCGACAAGGGCGTACCGCCCGGCCCGGCTGGATCGACGATGGCGGGGATGCGGCCGTTGGGGTTGATGCGCAGGAAGTCGGGATGCTTCTGCTCCTGCGCACCCAGGTTCAGGCGGATGACGCGGTAAGGCACGCCCAACTCTTCGAGCGCAATCGGCACCTTGACGCCGTTGGGCGTGTTTGCGGTGTAGACATCGATCATGTTGCGCACTCGAGGCAGACTTCCGGAAGCGGTGCGGGAAGCAGCAGCTTGTGCTGCGCGTCACGCAGCGCGGTTCGCAACCCTTCCTCCACCACCGGATGGTAGAACGGGCTGTCGAGCATCTGCTGAACGGTGTCGCCCCGCTGCACCGACCATGCCAGCAGGTGGCCCAGGTGCTCGGCGGCCGGGCCCAGCATCTCGGCACCCAGCAGGCGGCCGCTGCCTCGCTGGGCGTAGACCTGCAGCGCACCCTGGTTGCGGTCCATGACCCGGCTGCGGCCCTGGTCGGCAAACGATACTTCGCCGATCTCGAAGTCGGCGCCCGATGCCACCAATTCAGCGTGCGTGGCACCCACCAAAGCCATCTGCGGCTCGCTGAAGACCACGGCCAGCGGCGCGCGGCGCGGCCGCTGGCGCACGTCGGGCCAGCGGCCGGCGTTGTCGCCGGCAATGCGCCCTTCGTCGGCGGCCTCGTGCAACAGCGGCCGATCGTCTGCCGCATCACCCGCCATGAAGACGACGCTGTCGCCGACCTGACCGGTGCGGTGGTCGAATACCGGCACGCCTTGCGGGTCGAGCGGCAGCGCTGTGTTTTCGAGGCCCAGGCTGTCGACGTTGGGGAGGCGGCCGGTGGCGGCCAGCAGGAACTCGAAGCGCTCCTCCTCCACCCTGCCGTGCGAAAGCACGCTGCGCAGTGCCACCGCGTCACCCTCGCGACGGGGTTGCAGGTCCTGCACACCCAGCGTCAGCGGCAACTCGCCGCCGAACACCCCGCAGGCCAGCTCCTGCAGTGCCGGATGGGTCAGCGGGCCGATGCGGCTGCCGCGGCCGAAAAGCCGCACACGCACACCCAGACGATGCAGCGCCTGCGCCAGCTCAAGCCCGACCACACCGGTGCCCACGACCGCCACCGAGCCTGGAAGATCGGTCCAGCTGAAAACGTCGTCATTGACGATCAGGCGGTCGCCCAGATCTGCTCGCCAGGCCGGCGGCACCGCGGGTCGCGAACCTGTGGCAATGACGATGCGCTCCGCATGCAGGCACCTGGTGCCGGCGGGGCCATCGACGGCGAGCGTCTGCGTGTCGACGAAGCGGGCATGTCCCTGCCACCGGTGTGCGGCGGGCCACTGCTCCACGGTATCGACGACGAACCCGACAAAGCGGTCACGCTCGCTGCGCACGCGCGCCATCACGGCCCGGCCGTCGATGTCGATGCGCGGCACGTTCACGCCAAAGCGGCCGGCGTGCCGCGCCGAGTGCGCCACGTCCGCCGCCGCGATCAGCAGCTTGCTGGGCATGCAGCCCACGCGTGCGCAGGTGGTGCCGTAGACGTGGCTCTCGATGAGGATCACGCGCTCCGTGTGACGCAGCGCAGCGCGGTACGCAGCCATGCCCGCCGTGCCCGCGCCGATGATGGCCACGTCGGTCTGTATCGGTCGTGTAGCGTGTGTCATCGGCAGCCTCACAGGCCCAGGGCACTCAAGCCCGGGTGGTCATCGGGACGCCTCCCCTGCGGCCAGTGCATCAGCCGTTCGTCCGCGGGAATGGGCTTGTCGTTGATGCTGGCAAAGCGCATCTGCATCAAGCCATGATCGTCGAAAACCCAGTTCTCGTTACCGTAGGAGCGGAACCATTGGCCGGCGTCGTCGTGCCACTCATAGGCAAAGCGCACAGCAATGCGATGCCCGTCGTGCGCCCACAGTTCCTTGATCAGCCGGTAGTCAAGCTCGCGTGCCCACTTGCGTTGCAGAAAGGCCTGGATGGCTTCACGCCCGACCGGGAACTCGGTTCGGTTGCGCCACACGCTGTCGCAGGTGTAGGCAAGGGCGACGCGCTGCGGGTCGTGCGAATTCCAGGCGTCCTCCGCCAACCGCACCTTCTGGATCGCGGTCTCGCGGGTGAATGGGGGAAGGGGCGGACGGGATTCGGGGTGGTGGTTCATGATGGCTCCTGGGTATGACTACTACTGTGATCCGGCGCGCGCTGCCTGTGAACCACCGGGCACGGGAACACTGTGTTGCAAGCTGCGCAAGAGTCCGGGAGCCTGAATGCCGACCATCGACATCAGCCAGGCGGGAGTTCGAGCGGACTGGCAGCAGGCCATGACGGCCTTCTTCGCAGTGATGGAGACTGGGTGGCCATCACAGCCGCCATCGCGGGCTTGGGCGTTGCACGCCTGCTCGGTGACCAGGGCGCGGTCCGCCTGCGATCCGGCGCACTTGTGTCCGTGCTTGCACCCCAGGAGTCCGGTGATCTGCCGATCTACGGGGTGCGCCATGGTGGTCGCAGGACCACGCAGCGGGCGCGTGCTTCATCGACATTGTGGGGGAAGGTTACGTGCCGACCCGGCCCTGAATTGAGCGCGATCGGGCCTTGTCCTCAGGCCATCAGCCCTCAATGATCCAACCCGGGAGCGCCCGGGTGGCCCTTGCCCATCAGCTGAGGTCGACGACGACCTTGCCGAAGTGGGTTGCCGAACCCAGGTGCTGGTAGGCCGCATGCGATTCGTCGAACGCAAAGGTCTTGCCGATGACTGGATGGATGCAGTGCGTCGTCAAGAACTGGTTGAGACGTTCGAAGTGCTGCACAGACCCGACGCAGACGCCGTTGATGCTGGCATTCTTGAACTGCAGCGGAAGGATGTCGGGCTGGGACGAGAAACCGGTCAGCACCCCGATCTGCGCGATGCATCCACCGAATGCGATCGCCGCGATGGAGCGATTGTAGGTGTCGGGTCCGCCCAGTTCGAGGATGTGGTCGACCCCGCGGCCCCCGGTGAGGTCCATCACGGCGGCGTCCCAGGCGGCCTGGGTCCGGTAGTTGATGGTCTCCCATGCGCCCATGGCCCTGGCCCGCGCGAGCTTCGCATCCGATGATGAGGTCACGATGACCCTGGCACCGTGCGCGGTGGCGAGTTGCAGGCCAAACAGCGCAACACCGCCGGTCCCCTGGACCAGAACAGTCTCACCTTCTCGCAGGTGGCCCCGCTCGAAGAGAGCGTGCCAGGCCGTGACGGCGGCACAGGGCAGTGTCGCGGCTTCCGCCAGGCTGAGATGATCCGGAATGGCGACCAGGGATTCGTGGTCGGCCACCACGTAGTCGCACAACACGCCATCGATTTGCCCGCCGCCAAGTGCGATCGCCAGGACGGTGGGCGAGAACGCCCCCGCGCGCCAGGTCGGGAAGAAGTTGACGCTGACCCGATCGCCAACGCGCCACCGCGTGACACCACTGCCGATGGCCACCACAGTGCCTGCACCGTCGGACAATGGGACCAGTCCATCACGGTTCGACGCGGGGTCCTGCAGGGTGAGCAAGTCGCGGTAGTTGAGGCTGGCGGCGCCCAGCCGGATCAGCACCTGCTCGGCGGCGGGCTCGTCGATGTGACGGTTGCTGCGGGCAAGTTCAAACCCGCTGCCGACGGCGGCGAGGTGGAAGGAACGGGCATTTACTTGGACGGTCATGATGAGCTGTGCAGTTGGCGGAGAAGGCCCTAAAGATCCAGCTCGATGCGTTCATCGCCACCGGCTGCCGGCCGCGCGCAGCACAGCAGCACCTCGCCCTCGCCGGGCTTCCACGCCGTCGGCTCGGCATAGGTCACGCGGCCGGCGCGCAGCGGCGTCAGGCAGGAGCCGCAATGCCCGGCACGGCAGGCGTAGGGCGGTGACAGGCCCTTGCCTTCTGCGAAGTCGAGCAGGCTGCCATGCGAAGGCGTCCAGACAGCGGTGTCGCCGCTGCGGAGGAAGCTCACCGTGGCTTCGGTGGCCGGGGGCTGCGATGGAGGCGGGGCGGTCGCGATGGCGGCGTCATCCGGGCGCCGCTTCAGCGAAGCCGGCCCGAAGGCTTCGGCCTGGATGCGCTGGTCGCGCACACCGAGTTCACGCAGACCGTCGTACAGCGCCTGCATGAAGCCGGGCGGACCACAGAGAAAGAACTCGTGGTCGTCGAACGGCAGAATGGACCTGAGCGTGTCGATGGTGAGCGGGCCGGGCAAGGTGCCCGGTGCGCCGTCGTCCTGCACGATGTGCAGCTTCAAGGCACCTCCGGCCCGGGTGGTCAGCGCTTCGAGTTCAAGCGCAAAAGCCCGGACCTGGGCGTCGCGCGCCACCTGGATCAGGTACGTGGGACGCGTTCGCCGCAGACGGAATCCTTCCGCCACCAGATGCCGCGCAAACGACACCATCGGCGTGATGCCGACCCCGGCGCCGATCAGCACCGCACTGCGGCGCAACGCGGCGTCGAGGGTGAAGCGGCCGCGCGGCGCCAGGGCCTCGATGGTATCGCCGACCTTCACCTGCTCGTGCAGGAAGGTCGATGCCGCGCCTTCGCGCTTGACGCTGATGCGCACGCCCGCCTCGCCCGGCGCGCTGGACAGTGTGTACGTGCGCTGCAGTGGCGCGGCATCACCGCCGGGGTGCAGGCGGATCGGCAGGTACTGGCCGGCTTCGAAGGCGGGTTGCGCGAAGCCGTCGGCAGGCTCGAGGTGAAAGGAGCGAATCACGCTGCTCTCGTCGACCACTTCGGCCACGCGGTAGGGCCGCCAGGTCTGCGCCAGGCGCTGCACCTCTAGCCGCCGCGCCGCTTCGTCCCAGCTGCCGGTGATCAGCGTGTTGGGGGACCAGTCGCGGAATCGCCAGCGCAGCGGGAGCGCATCGCTCAGCCGCCAGCCGGATTCGATGTGAAAGCGCCAGGCGCGTTCGGCACCTTCGAAAGTCTTCAGCTCCGGGCCGTCCCACACGACTTCAGCGCGCCCGGTCAGGGTCAGCAGGTCCCCCGTGGCGAAGTCGATGAAGATCACGCCGGCCCGCGGGTCGAGCTGCAGGTTGCCCAGCGTCATGAACAGGAAGTTGCCGGTGAAGTCGGGCACGAGCAAGGTACGCTCGTCCTCAACTCGGACGAATCCGCTGCGGCCGCCGCGGTGCGATACGTCGGCGCTGCCCGGGTGTTCGCCATCGGCCGGCGCGCGCGTGGCGACGAACAGGGTGTCTGCCGAGCGCACCAGGGCCAGCGCGGCGTCGTCCAGACGATCGAGGGCGACCGCGTCGCGCGGCGCGTTGTCGAGCGCATCGCGTACCCACTCGGTGTCACGACCCTGGATGTACTGCGGGCAATTGCCTACCGTCTGTTCGACAGCCACCCTCAAGAGCCCATCGGCAATGGACTCGACACGACCGTTCATGCGGTTGCGCCGCCGCGTGTGCAACTCGATGCCCAGAAAGCCCAGCGGCGCGCCCGTCACCAGGCCTTGCTCCAGCGGATCACCGGGCACCGGCCGCGCTGCGATGTTCAGGTGCGTGGGGTCGGGCGAACTCATGAAGCCGGGCTCGCCCAGCAGCACCGAGGCCCAGGGCCGGCCGAGCGCGTCAACGGAGCCCACCAGCACGAAAGGCAACTGGGCGTAGAACTCGCGGTGCTGGTCCGGCAGATAGGGGCGAATCACGCGCCGCCCCACGTCGAGCATGCGCTCCTGAACGCCCAGCCGCGCTTGCACCGCCTTTTCGCCTGCGTGGAACGGGTTGCCCTCGGCCGGGCTGGGTATGGAATGGTTCATGTACGGTGCTCGAAGGGGATGACCGGGGTTCGCTGGCTCAGGCTGCGAGGCCGACGGCCGTGCGCTTGAACGGCACGAATCCGGGCAAGGCTTCCACGCGGGCCAGCCAGGCGCGCACCTGCGGGTAGGCCGCCAGGTCGACGTTGCCTTCGGGCGCTGCCGAGATGTAGCTGTAGCTGGCGACGTCGGCGATGGTGGCATCCGGACCGGCCAGGAATGCGCGCGTGGCCAACTGCCCTTCCATCACTTTCAACAACACATGCGCACGGCCGATCACATCTTCCGGGTTGAATTTGGCGCCGAACACCGTGATCAGGCGCGCGGCGGCGGGGCCGAAGGCCACCAGACCAGCCGCCACCGACAACCATGCCTGCACGGCGGCCTGTTGTTTGGCGTCGCGCGGCAGCCAGCGCCGATCGGCGTCGTAGGTGGTGGCCAGGTAGACGAGGATGGCGTTCGAGTCGAACAGGATCGTGCCGCCGTCATCCAGCACCGGCACCTGGCCGAAGGGGTTCATCGCCAGGAACTCGGGCCGCTTGTGCACCGCCTTCATCAGGTCGACCTCAATCAACTCGTAAGGCAGGCCCAGCAGCGACAGCGCCAGATGCACGCGGTGCGAGTGGCCCGACAGGGGGTGGTGGTAGAGCTTGAGGGTGTGGTTCGGTTTCATGGCGGGGTCCTTGATGGCTAGGTTGGGAAACGGAGTGAAAGGGTGCGGCCCGGCGGGCCGCGAGCGTCAGTCCTGGGCCTGCCCTTGCAGGGCCTTCAGACGTGATTCGAGGTCGGCGATGCGGGCGTCGCGCTCGTCCAGCGCTCGCTGCACGTCTTCGGCGTCCAGCCGCAAGGGGATGTGCTGCGGACAGTTCCAGTCGAAGCCTTCGACGGTGACCACCATCGCGCGCTGCGGCTGGGCACGAACGCCAGGTGCCACCAGCCGCGAGACCAGTGCCGCGTCGTCGGACAGCGTCTGCACGGCCATCTTGCCCAGGAGCTTGAGGCGAATGCGGCGCGCGTAGTCCACCGCGATCAGCGCCACGCGTTGATTGCCCGCCAGGTTGCCGACGCTGATCAGTTGCCGGTTGCCGGCGTAGTCGGCAAAGGCGATATGTTGATCATCGAGAACCTGGACGAAACCCGTCTGCCCGCCACGGTGCTGGACATAGGGCCAGCCGGTCTCGGACACCGTGGCCATGTAGAAGCTGCGCAGTTGGGCGAAGAAGTCCATTTCGGCCTGACCCAGCCGATCATTGACGGTCTGTGCATCGGCCTCGAAGCTGCGTGCATAGCTGGCGCGACTGCCATCGCGCTGCTGCTCGACCTTGACCTGCGGCGTGAATGCAATCTGGGCAAAGGCGTGGGGCATGGCGGCATCTCGGAGTGCGGTGCCGAACTATGGCGCGACGACCAGTCTGCGAGAAGCCATGCAGGCGCCAAGAGACTGTTGCCGATTCCGGAACAATGACGGCATGCTGCAGAGTGCCGTGCGCAGCCTCCACGCACGGGCAGGAACGACCGCGCTATGCCTGAAGTTCAGGGAGCGCGCGCAGCCGTTCGATGGCCAGATCGAGGAAGGCGCGCACGCGTCGCGAAGCGTAGCGCCCCTCGCGGTGCAACACGTGCACCGGCAATGCGGGGGGCTCGAAGTCGCACAGGACCTCTTGCAGCTGACCGCTGGCCAGCGGCTCGGCCACCTTGTAGAACATCTGCTGCGTGAGCCCGAAGCCCGTGACCGCAGCGGCCACGGCCGACTCGTTGGTGGTGGTGGCCAGCCGGGGCTGCAACTTTATGACACGCGACCGGCCGCTCTGGCTGAAGCGCAATTCATGCCCAGGCGCCACGGCGCCCGCCGACACGATGCTGTGCGACGCCAGGTCGGCCAGCGTGCGTGGCGTGCCCTGTCTGGCCAGGTAGGCGGGTGACGCACAAGTCACCACCCGCATGCGCCCAACCGGAATTGCCTGCAACGATGAATCAGGCAGCACCGCAAAGCGCACGGCCACGTCAACGCCTTCTTCGATCATGTTGACCACGCGATCAAGGAACCAGCATGACGCACTCACTTGCGGGTGTTGGTCCAGATACGCAGTAACGATGGGGGTCAAGAACTTGGCTCCGAACCACCCGGGCGCCGTAATGGTAATCCGGCCCTGGGGTGATCCATGCTGGCCGCGCGCCGACTCGTCCGCCTCGGCCAGCTCTGAAAGGATGCGGCGGCAGACGTCGGCATAACGTGCGCCTGCCTCGGTCACACGCACGACGCGCGTCGTGCGCGTGAGCAGCCGAACACCCAGCATCTCTTCAAGATCATTGATTGCCCGGGTCACCACCGACGGTGAAATCTCAAGCTTGCGCGCGGCACCCGCCAATCCATTTGAATCGACCACGGCAACAAAGATGCTGATGAGATGGTGCTTGTCCACTGCTAGCTCCCGGTTTGCCCTTGGAACAAACTCCAGCCCAAGAACCTGCTGCGTGCATCACTACTCGATGTTCTGCACCTGCTCGCGCATCTGTTCGATCAGCAGCTTGAGTTCCATCGCGACGTTGCCGACGTCCTGCGCGACCGATTTGGACGCCAGCGTATTCGCTTCGCGGTTCAGTTCCTGCATCAGGAAGTCGAGCCGCTTGCCGGCGGAGCCACCCTTCGAGAGGATGCGCTCCACTTCTTCGAGGTGTGCGCTCAGGCGGTTCAGTTCCTCGGCCACGTCGATGCGCACCGCGAACAGGCCGACTTCGGTGCGGATGCGCTCATCGTCTGCGCTGCCGATGGCTTCCTGCAGGCGCAGGGTGAGCTTCGCCTGATATTCCTGCACCACTTCCGGTACGCGCGGCGTGACCTGGGCGACCAGTTCGCGCATGCGCGTGACGCGTTCCATCAGCATCGCGGCGAGGCGCACACCCTCTCGCTGGCGCGATGCGGTGAGTTCGCCCAGCGCCTGCCGCACGGCGCGACCGGCCGCCTCGAGCAGCGCCTCGGCAGACACCGCTTCGTCACCGAGCATGCCGGGCCAGCGCAGCACTTCGGCCACCGACAGCGGCGCAGCGTCAGGCAGGGCGTCGCGCACGCTGGCATCGAGCGCCACCAGCCGGGCCAGCAGCGGCGCGCTCAGCGCCAGTTCGCGCGCGCTGTCGCCGCCTGCCTGCAGGCCGCCACGGCAATCCACCTTGCCGCGCGACAGCGCACCGGTGATCTGCTCGCGCAACAGCGGCTCGGCGACGCGCAACTCGTCGGGCAAGCGGAAGTGCAGGTCGAGGAAACGAGAATTCACCGTCCGCAACTCAAGGTTCAGCGTTGTCTGGCCGACAGCCACTGCAGCTGTCGCAAAACCCGTCATGCTGTGAATGCTTCCCACGCGATGTTCCCTCAATGATTGTCAGGCATGATCCGCGTGGTAACCGATGGTCTGCACGATCGCCTGAGTGGCTGTCGGGCAGCTTTACAGCGTGTTACCAAACGCCCAGAATCGCGCCAAAACCAGGATCATAGCGGCCCGCAGAATGCCCCCACAAGTCAATTGCGCCCTGCCGCCGGGCTTTGAACTCGATCAGTACCGCATCCATAGCCAATTGAGCCTGGGCGGATTTTCGATCGTCTATCTGGCGCACGACCGCGACGAGACCCCGGTTGCCATCAAGGAATACCTGCCGAACGCGCTGGCGCTGCGCGAAGACGGCCAGATCACGCCGAACATTCCGGAAGAGTTCCTGCCCGCCTTCCGCTACGGCATGAAGTGCTTTTTCGAGGAAGGCCGGGCGCTGGCCGGTCTGAATCACCCGAACGTGGTGCGCGTGCTCAACTTTTTTCGCGCCAACGAAACGGTCTACATGGTGATGCGCTACGAGCGCGGCCGTACGCTGCAGGAGTACATCACGCGCCGGCGCGGCGAAATTCGCGAAAGCTTCATCCGCTATGTGTTCACGCGGCTGCTGAACGGCTTGCGCGAAGTGCATGCGCACAAGTTGCTGCACCTCGATCTGAAGCCGTCGAACATCTATCTGCGCAACAACGGCTCGCCGGTACTGCTCGACTTCGGCGCGGCGCGCACCACGCTGATGGCCGACACGCCGATGCTCAAGCCGATGTACACGCCCGGCTTCGCAGCACCCGAGCACTATCGCAACCGCGATCTGCTCGGTCCGTGGAGCGACATCTACAGCGTGGGTGCCAGCATGTACGCCTGCCTGTCGGGCGGGCCGCCGCAGGCCGCCGACCAGCGGCTGGACAGCGACAGCGTGATCCTCGCGTCGCAGCGCTGGATCGGTCAGTACTCGCCGCAACTGCTCGAAACCATAGACTGGTGCATGGATCTGAACCATCTGAAGCGACCGCAAAGCGTGTTTGCGCTGCAGAAGGCGCTGGCGACCTGGGAGCGCGATCAGGTCGAACCCGTGGCGCCGGCCGACAGCACCGAAGACAACTGGCTGGACCGCGTACGCGCCCGGCTGAGCGCGCTGGTGGGCAAATGAGATTCACGATCTTTCAGGAAAGCCGGGTCGGCAAGCGCAAGTCCAATCAGGACCGCATGGCGTATTCGTATTCGCGCGATGCGCTGTTGATGGTGATCGCCGACGGCATGGGCGGCCATCTGCAGGGTGAGGTCGCGGCGCAGATCGCCGTGCAGTACATGGTCGAATCCTTCCAGCGCGAAGCCAAGCCGCGCCTGGCCGATCCCTTCCTGTTCCTGTCGCGCGGCCTGACCAATGCGCACTGCGCCATTCTCGACTACGCCGACGAGCGCGACATCGAGGACGGCCCGCGCACCACCTGCGTCGCCTGCGTCATCCAGGATTCGGTCGCCTACTGGGCGCACGCCGGCGACTCACGGCTGTACGTGCTGCGTGCCGGTCACGTGATGACGCAGACGCGCGACCACTCGCGCGTGCAGCGCATGATCGACCGCGGCCTGCTGGACGAGGACGGCGCGATGACCCATCCGCACCGCAACCGCATCTACAGCTGCCTGGGCGGCCCGATCGCGCCGCAGATCGAGTATTCGCGCAAGACGCCGCTGCTCGCCGGCGATACGGTGTTCCTGTGCAGCGACGGTGTGTGGGGGCCACTGGGCAATGACCAGCTGCTCAGGTTGTTCACCGAAATCGACGTGATGCAGGCCGTGCCGCGCGTGATGGACAGCGCCGAAGCCGCCGGTGGCGAAACCTGCGACAACCTGACCATGGTCGCGCTGAACTGGCACGACAGCTATGCCGAGGAACCCCGCGGCTCGGTCACGACCAAAACTCTGCCGCTGGACCGCCACACCACGGTACTCGAAGGCTTCGGCGACCGCGTGCCGATCCGCGAGGACTGGGACGAATCGGCCATCGAAGCGGCCATTTCCGAAATCAATTCCGCCATCAACAAGTATTCCTCCAAAGGACAGTGACAGTGACCCGACCCAGTGGCCGCCGGCCCGACGAAGCGCGCACGCTGCGCATCACCCGCAATTTCACGCAGCATGCGGAGGGCTCGGTCCTGATCGAAGTCGGTGACACGCGCGTGCTGTGCACCGCCAGCGTCGAGGAAAGCCTGCCGCCCTTCCTGCGCGGCAAGGGCCAGGGCTGGGTGACCGCCGAGTACGGCATGCTGCCGCGCTCGACGCACACGCGCAGCGCGCGTGAAGCCGCCAAGGGCAAGCAGAGCGGGCGGACACAGGAAATCCAGCGACTGATCGGCCGCAGCCTGCGTTCGGTCACCGATCTGGTCGCACTCGGCGAGCGCCAGATCACGCTCGACTGCGACGTGCTGCAGGCCGATGGCGGCACGCGCTGCGCGTCCATCACCGGCGCCTGCGTGGCACTGCACGATGCGCTGAGCGGCCTGGTGAGCCAGGGTCTGATCGAACGCAACCCGCTGCGCGAACTGGTGGCGGCGGTGTCGGTCGGCATTCATGAAGGCACGCCGGTACTCGATCTGGACTATCCGGAAGATTCCGCCTGCGACACCGACATGAATGTCGTCATGACCGCCAGCGGCGGCCTGTGCGAAGTGCAGGGCACCGCCGAAGGCAAAACGTTCTCGCGCGCCGAGCTGGGCACGCTGATGGATCTCGCGCAAGCCGGCATCGAAGGGCTGATCGCCGCGCAACGGCGCGCACTCGGACTGCCATGAAAATCGAAAAACTCGTGCTGGCCAGCAACAACGCCGGCAAGTTGCGCGAACTGTCGGCGATGCTGGCGCCGCTCGGCATCGAAGTGGTCACGCAGGCCTCGCTCGGTGTCGCCGAAGCGGACGAGCCGCATGTCACCTTCGTCGAGAATGCGCTGGCGAAGGCCCGTCATGCGTCGCGCGAAACCGGTCTGCCCGCGCTGGCCGATGACTCCGGCCTGTGCGTGCGTGCGCTCGGCGGGCGGCCCGGCGTGCTGTCGGCGCGCTATGCCGGCGAGCCGAAGTCCGATGTCGCCAACAACGCGAAGGTGGTGGCCGAACTGCATGGCATCGAGGATCGCCGGGCACATTTCTATTCGGTCATCGTGCTGGTATGCGACGCCGACGACCCGCGGCCGCTGATCGCCGACGGCGAGTGGCACGGCAAAATCATCGAGTCGCCGCGGGGCGATGCCGGCTTCGGCTACGACCCGCACTTCTGGGTGCCGTCGCTCGAACAGACCGCCGCCGAGCTGGCGCCCGAACTGAAGAACACGCTGTCGCATCGCGCCTCGGCCATGCGTCACCTGCTGACGCGGCTGCAGGCGCTCACTGGCGGATGAGCCGGGTCATTCCGCTGGTCCCGGCGCGCTCGCTCAGCCCGGGGCGCGCGTCGGCGGACCGGCCGGCCGCACTCGAATTCACCGTACCGCCGCCGCTCGCGCTGTACATCCACTTTCCGTGGTGTGTGCGCAAGTGCCCGTATTGCGACTTCAACTCGCATGCGGTGCGCGACGGCATTCCGGAAGACGCCTACCTCGCGGCGCTGGTCGCCGACCTCGAAGCGTCGCTGCCCGACATCTGGGGCCGGCGCATTCAAAGCATCTTCTTCGGCGGCGGCACACCCAGCCTGATGTCGCCCACCGGGCTGGACCGCCTGCTGACGGCGGTACGCGCCCGCGTGAATCTGTCGCCGGGTGCGGAAATCACGCTCGAAGCCAACCCGGGCACGGTGGAAGCCGAACGCTTCGCCGGCTTTCGCGATGCCGGTGTGAACCGGCTGTCGATAGGCGTGCAAAGCTTCGATGACCGTCACCTCGCCGCACTCGGCCGAATCCACGACGCCACGGAGGCACAGCGCGCGATCGAACTGGCGCAGCGCACCTTCGAGCGCGTGAACATCGACCTGATGTATGCCCTGCCGCAGCAGACGATGCGCGAAGCGCTGCGTGATCTCGACACCGCGCTGGCCACCGGCGTGACGCATCTGTCCTGCTACCACCTGACGCTGGAACCGAACACCCCGTTCGCGGCCCATCCGCCCGAACTGCCGGACGACGACACTTCGGCAGACATGCAGGAAGCCATCGAGGCACGGCTGGCGGACGCCGGCTTCGAGCACTACGAAACGTCGGCTTTTGCACAACCCGGCCAGCGGTGCCTGCACAACCTGAACTACTGGCAGTTCGGTGACTATCTGGGCATCGGTGCCGGTGCGCACGGCAAGCTGAGTTTCCACGACCGCGTGCGGCGCGACATGCGGTACAAGCATCCGAATGCCTATCTTGAATCTGCTGCGCGCGGCGAATTCGTGCAGGAGTCACGCGAGGTCGGCGCGGCCGAGCTGCCGTTCGAATTCATGATGAATGCCGCGCGCCTGAACGACGGCTTCGCGCTCGACCTGTTCGAGCGCCACACCGCCCTGCCGCTCGACGTGCTCATGCCGCGGCTGCTGGCGGCGCGCGAAGACGGGCTGCTCGAACTGGAGGCCGGCCGCGTGACCCCCACGCTGCGCGGAAGGCGCTTCCTGAACGAACTGCTGCAGCGCTTTCTGGACTGAATCGTCGAACCGACGGCGCGACGGTTGGCTGGGGTGTGGAGCGTTGGGCATCGCTGCGCTCACCCCAACCTACGGGTTTGGCGCGATGGGGTGATGCCTGCAGGGTGTCGCTGCGCTCGCCTCACACTGCGGGGTCGACGTGACGGAGCGGCGATTGCTGGGCGCGGGGGTGTTGGGCGCGGGGGTGTTGGGCGCGGGGGTGTTGGGCGCGGGGGTGTTGGGCATCGCTGCGCTCACCCCAACTACAGCCGGGCAGTATTCGCAACCTCGCCTCACTCGTAGGTTGGGGTGAGCGCAGCGATGCCCAACACAGGCCCGAGCTCAGGCGACGCGGCGGAAGATGACGTCCCACACGCCGTGCCCAAGCCGCAGGCCGCGCGCTTCGAACTTGGTCAGCGGGCGATAGTCCGGACGCGGTGCGAAACCATCGGCGGTGTTCTCGAGCAAGGGTTCGGCGGACAGTACGTCCAGCATCTGCTGGCCGTAATNTAGTCCGGACGCGGTGCGAAACCATCGGCGGTGTTCTCGAGCAAGGGTTCGGCGGACAGTACGTCCAGCATCTGCTGGCCGTAATCCTCGATGTCGGTCGCACAGTGCAGATAGCCGCCGGGCGCCAGTTTCGACGCCAGCTGGGACACCAGCGGCGACTGGATCAGCCGTCGCTTCAGGTGGCGTTTCTTCGGCCACGGGTCGGGGAAATACACGTGGATGCCGGCCAGAGAGGCGGCGGGAATCATGTCGCGCAGCACCTCGACCGCATCGTGCTGGATCACCCGCACATTGCTCAGCCCCTGTTCGGCGATCAGCTTGAACATCGACCCCACGCCCGGGCCGTGCACTTCGATGCCGATGAAGTCGGTGTCCGGTCGCGCAGCCGCGATTTCGGCGGTGGTGAAGCCCATGCCGAAACCTATTTCCAGCACCACCGGCGCATTCCGCCCGAACACGGCCGCGCAGTCGATCGCCTGCGCGGCATACAGGATGCCCCAGCGCGGCATGCCTTCTTCAATGGATCGCGTCTGCGCCGGCGACATGCGGCCCTGGCGCAGCACATAGCTGCGGATGTGACGGTGTTCCGGGCTGTCGGGCGTATCGGTCATGAAAGGCAATCAGGCGGGCGGCCCGCTCGGGCCGCGGTGTCGGACGATGGCAACAGGCAAGGGCGGCTCAGCGGCCCGGTGTGATCAGGCCCGTGCTGGGTGAGCTGGGCGCAGCGCTGTACAACTTGCGCGGCATGCGGCCGGCAAGGAAAGCTTCGCGACCCGCTTCGACCGCCTTCCTCATCGCGCTGGCCATCAGTACCGGCTGCTGTGCCTTTGCGATCGCGGTATTCATCAGCACACCGTCACACCCCAGTTCCATCGCGATGGCGGCATCGGAAGCCGTACCGACGCCGGCGTCGACAATGACCGGTACGCGCGCATTGTCGATGATCAGCCGCAGGTTCCAGGGATTCAGGATGCCCATGCCGGAGCCGATCAGGCTGGCCAGCGGCATCACCGCCACGCAGCCGATCTCTTCCAGCCGCTTGGCCTGTATCGGATCGTCAGAGCAATACACCATGACGTCAAAGCCGTCCTTCACCAGCGTTTCGGCGGCGGCCAGCGTCTGCGGCATGTCGGGGAACAGCGTGTCGGCGTCGCCCAGCACTTCGAGCTTCACCAGATTGTGGCCGTCGAGCAGTTCGCGCGCCAGACGCAGGGTACGTACTGCGTCGTCGGCGGTGTAACAGCCGGCGGTGTTGGGCAGCAGCGTGTAGCGATCCGGCGGCAGCACGTCGAGCAGGCTGGGCTGGCCGGGTTCCTGTCCGATATTGGTACGGCGGATCGCCACCGTGATGATCTCGGCGCCCGACGCTTCGATCGCGTCGCGTGTTTCGTCGAAATCACGGTATTTGCCCGTGCCCACCAGCAGCCGCGACGAAAACGTGCGGCGGCCGACCTGCCATGTATCGCTGCTCATCTGTCTATGTCCGGATCAGCCTCCACCCACCGCGACGACGATTTCGACCCGGTCGCCATCGACCAGGCGCGTATCGGCATGCAGCGCACGCGGCACGATGCAGCCATTGCGCTCGACCGCGACCCGCTTGCCGGCCAGTTCGAGTGCCGCAAGCAGCGCGCCGATCGTGGTATCCGGCGCCAGCGCCCGCGTTTCGCCATTCAGGGTGATGGAGGACATGTGGGAAGTCACACACGAAGTCTACAGCGAATGGCTGACCTCGTCCGCCGCACCCGTCAAACAAAAAAAGGGCCACTCAGGGGAGTGGCCCTCGCACCGTGAATGACGCGCTCAGAAGGCGTAACGGATGCCGGCGATCACCTGACGTTCGCGGCCGGCGAACTTGCCGTCGACACGGCTGACCAGATATTCGCGGTCGGTCAGGTTGTAGGCGCTCAGGAAATAACTGGTTTTCGAGCCTTGCGGACGGAAATTCATCGTCGCGTTGAACACGGTGTAGGACGGGATGGTGCCTTCCTGACCGCTGTCCACTTCCACCGTCGTGTTTTCGCCGTCCGCGAACTGCTCGCTGACACGGTCGGCACCGAGGCGGGCATCAAAGCCGAGCGGATTCTGATAGCCGACCGCCACCGACAGCAGATGCTTCGGCGCATAGGGCAGTCGGTTGCCGCTGGAAATGTTCTCCGATGCGACGTCCTTCTTGAACTTGGCCGTGAACAGATTGGTCCAGGACGCAGTTACGTAGACGTTGTGCGTCGTGTTGTAGATCTGGCCGAAATCGATGCGGCCCGCCATTTCGAGACCGGTCTGCTGCGACTCGCCGCCGTTGAAGAAGCGGCCGTTGTCCTGGATGACGATTTCATCGAAATCGGTATGGAACAGCGTCGACTCCAGACCGACGCCCTTGAAGTACTTCGAGCGCACGCCCAGTTCCCAGTTGGTGCTTTCTTCCGGTTTGGTCCGGCTGACCACGGCGGTGTTGGCGCCGCCCGGCGCTTCGATGTCGCGGTCCGGGCGCGGTGGTGCAAAGCCCTTGTGCACGCCCGCGAATACCGTCGTGTTGTCGATGCCGTTCCATGCGACGCCGAAGCCCGGAATGACCTTGGACTGGCTATTGTTCAGATACGACTCGGGGTTGTCCTGCGGCTGCCCCTCCGCTCGCCGCACATCCGTCTTGATCCGGACGTCTTCGTAGCGCACCCCCGGCGTGATCGCGAAATCACCGGCATAGAAGGTGTTCTGGAAGTAATAGGACTTGGCTTCGACCCGGATGTCGATCTGTTCGCGATGACCGGTTCCGCCATTAACGCCGGCGAACGATTCGGCAAAGCTCTGGCTCTGGAAGCGCGGATCTGCGCCACGGAACTGGGCGCGGTTGATGTCTTCTTCGTGATAGCGGAAGCCGACCACGGCATCGCTGGCAAGGCCGAACGTGTTGTGCTTGAAATCGAGCCGCGGCTCGACACCCCAGTACTCGTAGCTGCGCGGACGCCAGCGGCCGCCGCACAGGCGCGAATTCGCTTCGGTCGCGACGACGCCGGAGCAACGATCCATCTCCGAACGGCCATTCAAGCCGCCCGGATCATTGATCTGGCGGAACGAGGCACGGTCCGAGTCGACGTAATAGGCTTGAGTGCTCAGCTTGGCGGCGTCGTTGATCTGGTAGATGTGCTGCAGCTGGAAGCTGTTGCGCTCGTGCTGGAAGCGGTCCTGCTTGCCGGTCGGCGCCTGGAACTTGTCTTCCGCGTATTCGACCGAGCCGAGACCGGTTTCGGTGATGTGCGAGTCTTCCTTGTAGTAGCCGATCTTGCCGATCAGCGTCTGGTTCTTCGTCAGGTTGAGCTGGCCCTTGATGGCGACTTCGAACACGTCGAAGTCGTGATTCTTGCGCACGCCATCGCCCTTCTTTTCGGTGATGTCGAGCATGATGCCGCCGCGCTCTCCCCCGACACCCACATTGGCCTGCAGGCCCTGGTAGTCGTTGTTGCCCCAGGTCGCGCTGACGATGCCGGCGACGCCCTGCTTCGGAATCGGCTTGGTGACGAAGTTGATCATGCCGCCGATGGTCTGCGGGCCGTACAGCACCTGGCCGGAGCCTTTCACCACCTCGATGCGCTCCACCCGGTCGATCGGCGTGGAATAGTGCGCCGACGGATCACCATAGGGCGCGAGGAACAGCGGCATCCCGTCTTCGAGCAACAGCGTACGTGAAGTCCGGCGCGGGTCGAGGCCGCGGATGCCGATGTTCAGGCCCAGACCGAAGGAGTCTTCATCGACCACATGCACGCCCGGCACGGTGCGCAGCGCTTCCTTGATCGAGAACGGACGCTGGGCTTCCAGCTGTTCGGTGTCGAGCACCGAGGTAGAACCCGGGATGTGTTCGAGTTTGTAGGGCAGGATGCTGCCGCGAACGTTGATCGTATCGACTTCGACGGTTTTCGGCGCAGTCGACTGCGCGAAGGCCGCCGACGGAAGGATGAAACAGCCGGCGATGGCTGCGGCGAGCAGCGTGGGCTTGTGCATGGGAGCTCCTCGGTTGGACAATTAACTATTCGTGCTCTAATGAATTTGACGCCGGGCGCAATATAGAGAGAGACGCCGCGTGGCCGTAGGGAGAGATTCCCGACCGGCGTGAATTGCGGCTTTTACGCAACAAACCCCTTACGGCGCGGTCGCATGCGCGTGTACAGACACTCGGGAGACTTGTGGTGAACAGCACCCATCGCTTCATTCGCATTGCCTTGACGGCAGCCCTCGCCGCTTCGCTGCACGCACAAGCCGCCGACCTGACCAAACAGGAACCGGTCACCGTCACGCTCAAGCTGGGTACCGTAGACGGACAGCACCGCTTCACGCCCGACTCGCTGACGCTGGAGGCCGGCAAGCTGTACAAGCTGCGGCTGGAGAACACGGGCAGCCAGCCCTACTACTTCGGTTCGGCGGGCCTGGCCGACATGGTCTACACGCGCAAGGTCGTGGCACTGGATGCGGCCGGCAAGGTGGTAGCCGAAATCTACGGTCCGATACGCCGCCTCGAGATTTCCGCAGGGCACACCGCAGAGTGGTGGTTCCTGCCGGTGCGCACCGGTGTGTTCGACGACGTGATATCGACGAAAAAGCTCGCCGACGGCGGCATGCGCGCCACGATAGAAGTGAAGTAAAGACCCCGGCTGCGCATCCTGTGACGGGATACGCGGCCGTTCCGGTCACTGCCCGTTCCGGCGTACAATCCGCGGCGTTGCGGGTGTAGTTCAATGGCAGAACGGCAGCTTCCCAAGCTGCATACGTGGGTTCGATTCCCATCACCCGCTCCAGGCAGTTCGTCCCGCGACCTGCCCCCGCTTCCCCGCCTTCGGTAAAGCCGCCACCCGCGGTTGCCGTGACCCGCACTTCCTCTAGTCCTACAGTCAGGCCCGGTCAGCAGCTCTAGACTGGAAGCCGCTTTTTTCCTCCGCTTCACGGCAGCCCCGGGTGTCCTCAGCGTCCGGCCTGCACATCGGGTCGAAGACCCGCTCTTCAGGCCGACGAACAGTCGGTCCGCACGTCACACAATCCGGGAGATTTCCATGCGCCTGCGACGCCTGCCGCCATTGCTTGCCCTTTTTTTTCCTGCATTCATGCTGAGTGCGCCCGGTCATGCCGACGAGATCGAACTGACCAACGGTGACCGCATCACCGGGCGCATCGTGTCCAAGGCCGGCAACGAACTGGTCGTGCGGACCGACTACGCGGGCGAACTGCGGCTGCGCTGGGACCTCGTGAAAAGCCTGCGCACCTCGGAACCGGTCACCGTGATGACCGCTGGCGGGGATCTGCTCAACAGTGCGCAGCTGGACGCCAGCGAGGCCGACAAGGTGGCGCTGTCGAATCCAAGTACCGAAGGCAATGTGAAGCGGGGGGACATTGCCTTCATCAATCCGACACCGGAGCAGTCCGGCAATGGCGTGAGCTACAGCGGCCGGGTCAATCTGTCGGCCGCACTGGTGCGTGGCAACGCCGAGAACGACCGCATCTACGGTGATGGCGCCCTGGACGCGCGCGCCAAGGGTTACGCCTGGGGGCTCGGCATGAAGGTGGACCGGCGCAAGGACCGCGGCGTGAAGACGGCGCAGCAATGGCTGCTCAACGGCAACTACGACCACTTCGTCAATGAGCGTCAGTTCATCTACGCGCGTACCTCGTTCGAGCAGGACAAGATCAAGGACATCCAGCTGCGCACGACGGTCGGTGCCGGTTACGGCTGGCAGATCTTCGAGGACGAACAGACGCGGCTGTCGCTGCGTACGGGTCTCGATTACGTCAATGTGGACCGCATCGTCAGCCGGGACGACGACTATCCGGCGCTGGGCTGGGGCGTACGCGCGTCGCACTGGCTGCTGGACCGACGCGCCGAACTGTTCCACGACCAGGACGGGTTCTGGAGCATCGCCGATACCGAGCAGCTGACCATCCGTTCGAAAACCGGTGTGCGTCTGCCGATCGCCGCCGGCATGACCGCGTCGGCACAGCTCAATGCCGACTGGGAACGCACGCCCGCCCCCGGCCGCAAGGCTGTCGATTCGACGCTGCTGCTCGGGTTGGGCTACGCCTGGTGATCAGGGCTTGGCTTCGGGCTTGTCGATGCCGCGATAGCCGCCCCCGAAATACAGCAGCGGATCGCCGGCACTGCGCTCGAAACGTTCCACCCGGCCGACGAAAATCAGGTGATCGCCACCGGCGTACTGGATGTCGTTGCGACATTCGAAGCGCGCGAGGCAGCCTTCGAGCAGCGGCGCGTCGCCCAGTCCCTGACCGGTGGCAAGCCCGGCGAAACGCTGTTCGCGACTGCCGGCGAAACGGCTCGACAGCGACTGCTGGTGAGCCCCCAGCACATGGATGGCGTAGTGCGAGCAGGCGCGGAAAGCCTCTTCGCTCGGCGAGCCGCACATCAGGCTCCACAACACCAGCGGAGGATCGAGCGACACCGAATTGAAGGAATTCACGGTCAGGCCGACCGGGTCTCCGTTGGGCGCGCGGGTGGTCACGATGGTGATGCCGGTGGCGAACAGCCCCAACGCATCGCGAAAGGCACGGCTGTCGCGGGCGGGGTTGTTCATCGCGACGTGCGGAACCGCGTGGTCGCGTCCGGCAGGCAGATCGGACAAGGCACTGCCTGCGCGGCAGCGCGCGCGGGTCGGGCGGACGGGTAGGTCATCAGGCGGACGAGCGTTGGTGAGCGCAGATTATCGCCGCTTTTGCGCAGCCGGCCAGCGCCCGGCGCCTACAATCCGCTGCCGAACCACGCCTCACGACACGACATGGCGCCACAAACCGACGAATCAACCCTTGTGCGGAACGACGATTTCGCCCCGACGCTGGTGCACTGGCAGCGTCTGCACGGCCGCCACGACCTGCCCTGGCAGCACGGCGACGCCTATGGGGTATGGGTGTCGGAAATCATGCTGCAGCAGACCCAGGTGCAGACGGTGATCGGATACTACGCCCGCTTCATGGCGCGCTTTCCGACGCTGGCGGCTCTCGCGGCGGCCGACGAAGGCAGTGTGATGGAGTCATGGAGCGGGCTGGGCTACTACGCTCGCGCACGCAATCTGCACCGGGCGGCGCGCGAGGTCATGCAGCGCTTCGACGGACGCTTCCCGGCGACGGCGGGCGACATCGCCAGCCTGCCCGGCATCGGCCGCTCGACCGCCGCTGCCATCGCCACGTTCTGCTTTGGCGCGCACGAACCGATACTCGACGGCAACGTGAAGCGGGTGTTCGCCCGGGTTTTCGGCATCGAGGGCTTTCCGGGCGCGCGGGCGGTCGAACAGCAGATGTGGGCACTGGCGCATGAGTTGATGCCGACGCGCGACGGCGCCGCCTACACCCAGGCCTTGATGG
This sequence comes from Methyloversatilis sp. XJ19-13, assembly GCF_024580155.1. Classification (NCBI taxonomy): domain Bacteria; kingdom Pseudomonadati; phylum Pseudomonadota; class Betaproteobacteria; order Nitrosomonadales; family Sterolibacteriaceae; genus Methyloversatilis; species Methyloversatilis sp. XJ19-13. Next base: position 64,928 of record NZ_JANINH010000016.1, read on the forward strand.
ATCTGGGCGCCACGGTGTGCACGCGCGCCCGTCCGCGCTGTGCCGACTGCCCGCTGCGCGCGCGCTGCGTGGCCGAGCGCGCCAGTCGCCAGCGCGAACTGCCGGCGCCGCGGCCGGCGAAGGTCAGGCCACAGCGTCTGCGCTTTGCGCTGCTGATCGAATGCGCAGGCCGCGTGCTGCTGGAACGCCGCCCGGGTCAGGGCATCTGGGGCGGGCTGCTGAGCCTGCCGGAACTGACTGCGCAAACCCAGCCCGATGCGCTGGCCGAAGCAGGACGCTGGCTGGCGAGCCACGGCCTGTCGGACCACGCTGTCGAGGCGATGGCGCCGGTCGTCCATGGCTTCACGCATTTCGAATTGCATCTGGTGCCGCTGCATGTATGCATCGCGAGCAGCGCCGCGCCTGTGCTGGCAGCGAAAACCGCGCTGCACTGGCAGCCGCTGGACAGCGCCACCGAGGCGGCGCTGCCGGCGCCGGTGCGCAAGCTGCTCGCGCAGCACGATGCAGGCCGCCGCACGTCGCGACGTCTGCCATGAAGTGCCGCGACGGCTGCGGCGCCTGTTGCATCGCACCTTCCATTTCCAGCCCGATTCCGGGCATGCCTCACGGCAAGCCGGCCGGTGTGCGATGCGTACAACTGGACGAGCGCGAGCGCTGCCGCATTTTCGGCTTGCCCGAGCGCCCTGCCTGCTGCGGCGGCCTGCAGCCGTCGGCCGACATGTGCGGCGACGGGCGGGCTCATGCGCTGGTCTGGCTGGCGGAGCTGGAACACGCGACCCGCACTGGCTAGCGTCTGTTCCCGTTTGATTCGTCGGCAGCAGTGCGCCCCCGCCTTAATTGCGGGAATACGGCATTTTGTCTGCGCTTATCGGCGCCTGTGACGGGCGTCACACGGATTAACGTTGTGGTATTGCGTTCCGTGGGCCATCCCCATGCACCTGTTCCGTGCCCTCACCGTGCAGTTCATCGCGTGGGCTGTTGCCGTGTTTGCCCTGCTTTACACGGTCACGCCGCCCGCCGGGCTGACCGCTGTAGTGATCATGCAGGGCGGCATTGCAGCTGCGCTGGCGCTTGCCATGGGCGCTCCGCGCTGGTGGGTCATCATCCATCTGCTTTTTTCGCCGCTGGTGGTCGGTGCGCGTGCGCTCGACATTGCACCCGCCTGGTATCTGTTCGCGTTCCTCGCACTGTCGGCCATTTTCTGGTCGACGTTCCGCACGCGCGTGCCGCTGTTCCTGACCAATCAGGCGACCGCACGCGCGCTGCTCCTGACGCTGCCGCAGGACAGGCCGGTCCATCTGGTCGATCTCGGTTGCGGCACCGGCAGCCTGTTGCGCCGGCTCGCCATGTCGCGCCCGGACTGCCGCTTCACCGGCATCGAAAACGCACCGCTGCCCTGGCTGATCGCGCGCCTGCGCAACCGCCACCTGCCAAACGTGACCATCCGCCGCGATGATCTGTGGTCCGCCCACCTCGGTCACTTCGACGTGGTGTATGCCTTCCTGTCACCGGTTCCGATGCCGAAGCTGGGGCGCAAGGCAGCGCTGGAAATGCGCCCCGGTGCGCTGCTGATCGCCAACAGCTTCGAGATACCGGGGCTGAGCGCGGACCGCATCGTCGAGGGCGAGCCCGGAGCGCGTGAGCTGTATGTCTACAGTTTCGCCTGCCGACGCAGCAGCAACGAACCTGCCGCAAGTAGCGCGAACGCGGAATTGGCGCCCGTTCCGGCCGCAGTTCCGGGCGATGCCGGCGGGCTCGTCGCGTAACAATCACTCATCGAATTGCACCGGTACGACGGGGAACATCACCATGGCTGAAATCATCTGTGTCATCGGCAACAAGGGCGGCACCGGCAAGACCACGCTGTCGCACATGCTTTGTCAGGGACTGGGGCTGCTGAACCAGCGTTCGGTATGTGTGCTGACCGACATCGGGCGCGAGCCGCTGGACCCGGAAGGCAGGCGCTACCTGACCGCGGACGCACGATCGCGCGATGCGCTCGCCAAGGTGGTGGAGAAGATCCGCGGGCTGAACAAGTGGATCGGCGTCATCGACGGCGGTGCCAATCGCAGCGACATGGATCGCCACCTGTACAGCCTCGCACACCTCGTTCTGTTGCCGTTCCGTGATTCGCACGAGGACATGCGCACCGTGCAGCAGGATCTGGAAGCTTTCCCGCGCGCCCTGGCGTTGCCGATGCAGTGGCCGACCAACAGCTGGGCGCGCGAAGCGGCCGACCGTACGGTTGAAGCCCAGTTGGGCGCCTACCGCAACCGAATTCTGGAGCCGGTGTTCGCGATTTCGTCGTCGAAGCAGCTGCTACAGAAACGCATCCCGGAAACGCTGCCGTCGCCGCTGGCGAATGCCTGCCGCAGGGTTGCCGCACCGGTGCTCGACATCCTGCGCATCGAGCACGAGGAAGTGGATATCGACGCCGAAGACACGATGGACGAACACGCCCGGACGCAGTCCCGGCGCGAGGTGGACGCCGCGATCGGCGCCCACTGACGGGCCACTCAGCGGCGCGCGCGGATCAGTGCGAGCGCCGGCGAGCTTGCTCTCGCGCCAGTGCGATCAGCAATTGGGCGCGCGAAGCCACCTTGTAGGCACTCAGGATGCGGCTCACGTGCACCTTGACCGTACCTTCGGCCAGTCCGAGCGATTCGGCGATTTCACGATTGCTGCACCCCTCGGCCAGCAGCAGCAGCACGCGCTGCTGCGCACGCGTCAGACCATTGGTCGCAGGCGGCTCGACAACTTTCGATCGCGCGGGTGGCGTGTAGAGATTGCCATCGAGCACTTCACGCACGGCCTCGACCAGTTGCGCGCCCGAATCGCCTTTCGACACGAAACCTGAGGCCCCGTGACGCATGGCCCGGTTAACCGTCGGTTTGTCACTGAGTGCCGACACCACAAGCACGGGTAGCGAAGGGTCACGCTCGCGCAACGTCGCGAGCAGCGAAAAACCGTTCATGCCCGGCATGATCAGGTCGGTGATCACCAGATCTATGTCATCGCGTTCGTCGATCAGTGTGAGCGCATGCGCCGCGTCGGTCGCCTCGATGACACTGAAGGCACCTCCCAGCCGGGAAAGTGTCTGCGCCAGTCCCTCGCGCACCAGCGCGTGGTCGTCTATGACCAATATGCAACCCAACGGAAGCTCCTTTGCTCGGCTGACCGCAGCGTGACCGCTCAGGCTCACATGATGCGAGCCCACGTAGCATGCCGGATATGCAGCTCGTCGATTCTAATCGCGCACAAACCCAGTCTGGTTCATCCATAGAGACTACGTCTTAAGTTATATTTTTCAGAGCGGTATCGTGTCGTTTCCGCCATCATGATCGCCTTTGAAAAGGTAAGCTGGCAGCCGGCATCACTGCGCAAGAACAATGAAGATACTGATCGTTGATGACCATCCGTTGATCCGCGAGGCACTGCGCCATGTGTTGCCTGGCCTCGCCGCCGACATCCGGCTCTATGACGCGTCGGACCTGGAGAGCGGACTGGCGCTGGCCGATCAGCATCCGGATCTCGACCTTGCGCTGCTCGATCTGACGCTGCCGGGCTGCAGCGGAATGAGTGCGTTGCGCACCTTCCGCTCGGCGCAGCCGGCACTGCCCATCGTTGTACTGTCGGGCTTCGACGACACGGACACCGTCATTTCGTCGCTCGACGAAGGCGCCATGGGCTTCATTCCGAAGTCCAGCAGCAATGAAGTGCTGCTGGGCGCTCTGCGCCTCGTGTTGTCCGGCGGCGTGTACGTGCCACGCCAGGCGATCGCGGGCGAATATGGTCTTGGCGCACCGCGGCGCGATGACGCCCCGCGCAAGCCGCAAACCGCATCGGACATCGGCTTGACCGAACGCCAATCCGAGGTGCTGACGCTGATGGTTCAGGGCATGCCGAACAAGGAAATCTGCCGTGAACTGAATCTGGCCGAAGGTACGGTAAAGGTACACATCACTGCGATCCTGAAGGCACTCGGCGCCACCAACCGCACCCAGGCCGTCGTCGCGGCGAGCCGCATCGGCCTCAAGCTCGGTCCGTCGGGCGGCTCGCAATGACGGTGCAGACTGGCATTGCGGTGCCCGAAAAGACGACGATCGAATCGCTCACCCGCGAACGCGGGGATGCAGCGGCACGGCTCGACGCGCTTGAACAGGCTTTGCTCGACAAGCAGGTACGCGCGACCCAGATCGACATGCTGTATGCCAATCTGCGTACCGCATTCGGCGGACAGGTGCTCGGCACGGTGCTGGTGGCGATCACCATGTACACCGCCTTCCCGCTGATGACGGTCGCCCTCTGGTTCGCCGCGTCAGTCGCCAACCAGATTTCGCGTCTGGTGCTGCTGCGAATGTACAACCGCGCTGCCCCGAATGCCGACGACGCCCCGCGCTGGGGCAACTACTGGCTGGTCGGCGCAGTGGTTTCGGGCGTGCTGTGGAGCTCCACGCTGTGGCTGTTCTTCAGTCCGGATGCGCCGCAACAACAGATCGTGCTGATGTCTCTGCTGGTGTCGGTGTGCGGCGTGGCAGTCGCCATCACTTCGATGCACCTGCCGAGTTACTACGCCTTCCTGTTTACTACGCTGTTGCCGGTGATCGCGCGCTACATCTGGGAAGGCGGTCGTTATGACCTGCTGATCGCGTTCATCGTGACTGTGCTGATGATCGCGTTGTGGAAGGTGGGCCGGAATTTCAACGCATTGATCGAACGCGCGCTGCGCAGCCGCTACGCCAATGAGGTGCTGAGCAAGCGACTGGAGGCACAGAACGTTGAACTGTCGCAGGCACGCGACCGCGCCGATCAGGCCAGCCGCGCGAAAAGCCAGTTCTTTGCTGCAGCCAGCCATGACCTGCGCCAGCCGCTGCATGCCATGGGCCTTTTCGCTGCCGCGCTGTCGGCCAAGGCACGTGAACCCGACGTCGCCAATCTGGTGACAAGCATAAGCAGTTCGGTCGAAGCACTGGAAGGTCTGTTCAACGAATTGCTCGACATTTCGAAGATCGACTCCGGCAAGGTGAAGCCCGAAATTACCGACGTTTCGGTCACGGCACTGTTCGACCGACTGCGCATGGACTTCGAGCCGGAAGCGTTCGACCGCGGCCTGTCGTTCCGCATGCCATCGCGCAGCGCATGGGTACGCAGTGATCCGGTGCTGCTCGAACGCATCCTGCGCAACCTGATTTCCAACGCGATGCGCTACACGCGCACCGGTGGCGTGCTGGTCAGCACCCGGCTGCGCAAGGGCAAACTTCGATTCGAGGTGTGGGATACCGGCATGGGCATTGCGCCGGACGATCAAGCGCGCATCTTCGAAGAGTTCGTACAGCTCGCAAACGCGGAACGCGACCGACGCAAGGGACTCGGGCTCGGCTTGTCCATCGTGCAGCGGCTGGCAGCATTGCTCGACCATCCGGTCAGCCTGTCGTCGCGGCTCGGTCGCGGAACAGTTTTCCGCGTTGACGTTCCGATGGGCCGCGCGCCGGTTGTACGTGTAGCAGCGGCCCGCGTCGAACGCAGCCAGGCCGATCTGGGCGGCCGCTGCATTCTGGTGATCGACGACGAGGCAAGCATCGTCGACGGCATGAGCGCGCTGCTCGGCAGTTGGGGGGCGGAAGCGCTGATCGCCGGGACCGCGGCCGAGGCAATGGCGCAGGTCACTGCACGCGACGCGCCACCCGACCTGATCATCGCCGACTACCAGCTGCGCGACGGAGAAATCGGGCCGGAAGTGGTGACTGCCGTCCGCAGGCACTTCGGGATCGAAATTCCGGCGATCCTGGTCACCGGCAGCGCTACGCCGGAACGGCTGGAAGAAGCACGCGATCTCGGACACCATCTGCTGCTCAAACCGGTCATGCCGGCCAAGCTGCGGACGCTGATCCAGTTCAAGCTGAAGGAAGCCGTGAAAGCCTGAGGCACGCGCAGGTCTAGACCGAAAGGACGATTGCTGCCCGACACCCCGTTTAACAGAATGAAACTGTTGTGCACGTTGTGTCCCCTTGACGCGGTCTGAAAAGGCCGCGTTTTCTTTTGCGCGCCGGCTCTGCGTGGCCGCTGAAACTATCCGGGGACAGGAAGCGCGCTCACCTTGCGCGCCGCTGCTATGCTTTGCCGACATTCCGCGACAGAGGTGACGACATGGCTGGCGATCCTTCCCAGTACGATCCAATGGAATTTCTCCGCTCGGTATGGGGGCAGATGCCCTTTCCGGTACCCGGTTTCGTGACGCCTACGCTCGACGTGGGCGAACTCGACAAGCGGATTGCCGATCTCAAGGCCGTCGAAGGCTGGCTGCGTATGAACATGGGCATGCTGCAGACCAGCATTCAGGGGCTGGAAGTCCAGCGCGCGACTCTGGCCACGATGCAGGCGATGGCGGCACACGCCGGAGGCACCGCACCAGCGCCCTCCCCTGCCGCAAACCCGATGCAGGCCTTCGGCAATGCGGCCATGTGGCCATGGTCGGTGATGCAGAACAACGCAGCGGCCACCCCGACTGGCGCCGCACAGGAAGTTGATCCCGCCCCACCCAGTGATGGGTAACCGCCGCAGGAACTAGTCCGTGAATACCTTTGCAGCGAGCACCGCCTTTCACGAAGACTGGCCGGTTGCGATGGACCGGGCACTTGGCACGTTGGACATTCCCGGCGGCGCCAATCTCGGATTCGTTTATTTCACCGACCAGTACGGTAGCGACGTGCAGGCCATGGTTGACCGGCTGACGCTGCTGACCGGCATCCCCAATTGGGTCGGCACCTGCTCGCTCGGCGTGATCGGCCGCAGCAGCGCTGCGCAGAACCACCCCGGTCTGGCGCTGCTGGTCGCCCGCCTGCCCGAGGGCAGCTTCCAGGTCTTTTCCGGGCGCGATCGCCTGCCCAACATGCTGGGCACGGATGCGGGGCGCGAGCAACCCTACTTTGCGGTCGTGCACGCCGACCCGTCGACGCCGGACATGAGCGACCTGATCACCGACATGGCGACCAAGGTGTCAAGCGGTTTCATTACCGGCGGTCTGGCGCTGTCGCGCGGCCGGGCGCCGATGATCGCCAATGGCGCACTTTATGGCGGCATCAGTGGCGTGGCTTTCAACGAGCAGGTGAGCATCACGACCCGGCTGACCCAAGGCTGCTGCGCCGTCGGACAGGCGCGCATCGTCACCGCCTGCGACCAGAACGTGGTGACCGAGATAGATGGTCGGCCCGCGCTCGATGCCTTCCTCGAAGCGGCCGGCACTTCGCTCGGTCAGGACCTGCGCCGTGCTGCGCGCTACATCCTTCCCGGACTTGGTATCCCGGGGCGCGACGACGCCGAGTTCCGGGTACGCAATGTGATCGCGCTCGATCCGGCGAGCGGTGTGTTCGCCATCAACGACGGCGTCGAGGTCGGGCAGCGCATCCGCTTCTACCGGCGCGATGGCGACTGCGCGCGCGCGGACATGGTGCGCATGCTGCACGAGCTGCGCGACTCGCTCGAAGCGCCGCCGAAAGCGGCGCTGTATGTATCGTGCGCGGCACGCGGCGAGTACATGTTCGGCAACGACAATGCCGAACCGGACATGCTGGAAGCCGTGTTTCCCGGTCTGCCGGTGGCCGGATTCTTCGCAGGCGGCGAAATTTCGCATGATCAGCTGTACGGCTACACTGGTGTGCTGACCCTGTTTCTATAGCGGATGCCATGGCACGAAACCCGAACGGCAATGCTGATCAGCCGCCCGTTGGCGCAGGCGAAGAGCGGCTCGACCGGCGTCGGTTCCTAAAGCAGGGCGCTGCGCTTGCAGGAGCCTCTGCAGCGGCCGGCGCACCGGCGGCACAGTCCGGCGGCGACCTGCCGTGGCTGCATGTGCCGGGCCAACCTTTTTCTGCCTACGGACAGCCTTCGCCGCACGAGCGCTACACCGCGCGACGCATCGGCGCCAACCGCGCGGTCGCAGGAAACGGCGTGTCGTTCACGCCGCTGGAAGACCTCGACGGCACGATCACGCCGAACGGCCTTCACTTCGAGCGCCACCACAACGGCGTGCCGCAGATTGATCCAGCGCAGCACCGCCTTGTGGTGCATGGCCGGGTGCGCCAGGCGCTGAGTTTCGATGTGAAATCGCTGCTTCGCTACCCGATGCGTTCGCAGATGCTGTTCATCGAATGCGGCGGCAACAGCAACGCCGGCTGGCACGCCGAACCGATACAGCGTCCGGCCGGATCGGTGCATGGTCTGGTGTCGTGCGCCGAATGGACCGGTGTGCCGCTGTCCATCCTGCTTGACGAGGCAGGCGTCGATCCGGAGGCCTCGTGGGTGATCGCCGAAGGAGCGGATGCCGGGGCGATGAACATGAGCATACCGCTCGGCAAGATGCGAGAAGACTGCCTGGTCGCGCTATACCAGAACGGCGAACGGCTGCGCCCGGAAAACGGTTATCCGATGCGGCTCATCGTGCCCGGCTGGGAAGGCGTGCTGCATGTGAAGTGGCTGCAGCGGCTTGAAATCGCCGACCAGCCGGTGATGTCGCGCAACGAAACGTCCAAATACACCGAGTTGCTGCCCTCGGGCAAGGCGCGCCAGTTCACCTTCACCATGGGCTGCAAGTCCTTGATCACCACGCCATCGCACGGCCAGACACTGCGCCAGCCGGATGTGTATCAGATCAGCGGTCTGGCCTGGAGCGGTCACGGACGCATCGCGCGGGTCGAGGTGTCGGCAGACGATGGCAAGCACTGGACCGATGCTGTGCTGCAATCACCCGCACTGCCGCGTTGCTTCACGCGCTTTCGCCTGCCGTGGCGCTGGGACGGCAAACCGGCCGTACTGAAAAGCCGGGCCACCGACGAGGCCGGCAACGTGCAGCCGGAACGCGCGGCACTGATCGCGGAACGCGGCCGGGCCGGTTACTTCCACTACCACGCGATCGTGGCCTGGGCGGTCGAGGACGATGGACTGGTTTCGCATACTTATTAGCGCTGCAGCGGCGACCACGCTGCTGACCGGCTGCGCCACGCCGCTGGCCCCGCGCGTCGAGGCGCCGAAGCTGGGCGTTCCGGTCGCCGCCGATGCACTGGCGGCACAGACGCTCAACGTGTTTCCGGACGGGCGCGGCCTGCCGCCCGGACAAGGCTCGGTGAAGGAAGGTGCACTATTGTTTGTCCGGCATTGCGCCGGCTGCCATGGCAGGGACGGACGCGGCGGCACGGCCGAGGAGCTGACCGGCGCGAGCCGTCCGCTCGACCATCCTGCGGCCGACAAGACCATCGGCAGCTACTGGCCGTTTGCCACCACGCTTTTCGACTTCATTCGTCGAGCCAAGCCGATGACGGCGCCCGGTACCCTGAATGCCGACGAGGTGTATGCGCTGAGCGCCTGGTTGCTGCACGCCAACGGCTTGATCGCTGCCGACGCGGTCATGGACGCCGCGCGCCTGGCCGCTGTGCGCATGCCGAACCGTGAAGGTTTCATCCGCGTCGAGGCCCCCTGAAGAAGGCATACAGGCCCGTTGAGGCACCGTACCCTTCATCGCCGAGCCGTCAGCGCAGCCCGACCCGCAGCGCGAGAGCGCCGATCATGAAGGCGGCAAAGGCCAGGCCGAGCCCTGATTCCGATTGCTCGTCAAGCAATCCGGCGAGCGGGTAGTTCTGACGGGCGTTCGTCACGGATGCTTCGCGGCAGTCTGCACTGCCCTCGACTGTCCGCGAGGAGGTGACACATGACGCCGGTACGGCAAGCGCATCTGCATGCGCTGGCACCGCTGTACCCAGAGCGGCGCACAGGGTGATGCACGGTAGAAGAGATCGGATATTGCAACGCATGCTGCCCTCCTTCTTCAAAAGTGATGTCATGAGGGGTGTATGCAAAATCGGTGCCAGCCGACGGAATTCTTAACCGACTGTTTTCATTAGGCGTTGAACGGGCAACCTGACGGTACCTGGCACCACGATCGGCCATCGCCGCGCTGCTGCACTATTGCAGTGCAACAAATCAGCCGCCGAAGCCGGCGATCAGCCTGACCAGCGTGTCGCCGTAACGCTCGATCTTGCGGCTGCCGAAGCCGGCGATATCGGCCAGCTCGTCGCAGTCCGCGGGCCGGTTGCGCGCCAGTTCGATCAACGTGCTGTCGTGCAGGATGACGTAGGCGGGGACGGACTGGGTACGCGCCTCGTCGAGACGCCAGGCTTTCAGTGCAGCAAGCAGGTCTGCATCGACGCCTTCCGTCGAGATCGGAGCGGCCACCCGACTGCGCCGAGCGCCGGATTCCTTCATGCGCTCGACGATGCGCCGCATCGTCACCCTCTGTTCGCCGCGCAGCACCGGGCGTGCAGCGTCGGTGAGCACCAGGGCGCCGAAGGATTCCTGATCGACGCGCGCAAATCCGAGCGCCACCAGCTGACGGAAAACGCTGCGCCACAGATTCTCGTCTTCCGCCTTGCCGATCCCATGTACCGAAAGCCTGTCGTGCCCCCATTGGCGGATGCGCTCGGTGTCCTTGCCGCGCAATACGTCGATCAGATGGGTGGCGCCGAAACGGTTACCGGTGCGATAGATGGCAGACAGCGCTTTTTGCGACGCCACCGTGGCGTCCCAGGTTTCCGGCGGGTTCAGGCAGTTGTCGCAGTTGCCGCACGGAGTACCCTGCTCGCCGAAATAGGCGAGCAGGTGCACACGCCGGCAGTGCGCGGTTTCGCACAGGCCGAGCAGCGCGTCGAGCTTGCTGCTGGAAATGCGCCGGAAGGCTTCATTGCCTTCCGACTGGTCGATGAAGCGACGCTGCTGCACCACGTCGGCGAGACCGTAGGCCATCCAGGCGTCCGCCGCCGTGCCGTCGCGACCGGCCCGACCGGTTTCCTGGTAGTACCCTTCGATCGAACGCGGCAGGTCGAGATGGGCGACAAAGCGCACGTCCGGCTTGTCGATGCCCATGCCGAAGGCGATCGTGGCGACGACAACGATGCCCTCCTCGCGCTGGAAGCGCGCCTGGTTGACGGCACGTGCCTGGGTGTCCATGCCGGCATGGTAGGGCAGCGCCTTTACACCCTGCGCAACCAGCCATTCGGCGGTTTCGTCCACTTTCTTGCGCGACAGGCAGTAGACGATGCCGGCATCGTCAGGATGTTCGGTGCGGATGAAACGCAGCAGTTGCTTGCGCGCGTCATCCTTGTCCACGATGGTGTAACGGATGTTCGGGCGATCAAAGCTGGACACGAACACGCGCGAATCCTGCAGCGCGAGTCGTTCGATGATCTCCGCGCGGGTCGCAGGATCGGCAGTCGCGGTCAGCGCAATGCGCGGCACGTCGGGGAAGCGTTCGTGCAGCACCGACAGTTGCAGATATTCTGGACGGAAATCATGCCCCCACTGCGCGACGCAATGGGCTTCGTCAATGGCGAAAAGGGCCGGTCGGATGTGGCTCAGCAGGTCGAGGCAGCGCGGCGTGTTCAATCGCTCGGGCGCGACATACAGCAGGTCGAGCTTGCCGTCGAGCAGACGTCGCTCGACGTCGCGTACCTGATCGAGGTCGAGCGTGGAGTTGAGGAAGGCGGCGCGCACACCGAGCAGCGTCAGCGCCGCCACCTGATCCTGCATCAATGCGATCAGCGGCGACACCACAACCGCAGTGCCGGGTCTCAGCAACGCCGGAACCTGATAGCAAAGCGATTTGCCGCCGCCGGTGGGCATCAGCACCAGCGCGTCCCCACCGCCGGCGACATGTTCGACGATGTCACCCTGGGCACCGCGGAAACCGGGATGACCGAACACGTCCTTCAGGACGCGCAGCGCGTTTTCACGCATCACGTTGCGCCCGGTCAACGTCGGTTCGCAGCCGCACCATCAACATCGCACGAATGCGAGTTTCAGCGCGAACCCGAGCGGTTGCGCGGCGAAAAGAGTGCCGGCGCCTGCGGACGGCGAGCGTCGCCACGACGGGCATCGCCCGCACGCGGCATCACATTGCCATTCACTTCGCGCGGCGCGGCGGCAGCCGGCTGGATGCGGTTGCCGCGATTGTCATCGTCGTCATCGTGCGCACGCGCGGGTGCGCGGTTACCGCCACCGCCGTTGCCAGCTCCCGACGCACGACCTGCAGCATTGCCGTTGCGCGGTGCGCCACCGCCCGGACCGCGACCGGCTCCACGTGGCGCCGGTGCTCCGCCGGCAGCCTTGGGCTGCGCAGCACGCGCAGGACGATCACCACCGGCGCGCGGCGCCGTGCCTGCGGCCGGCTTGCGACGCGGCGCGTCATTGTTGCGCGCACCGCGGCCCGGCGGACGAGGGCCGCGATCCGGTTCCTCGACCACGATGCCAGGCACGAAGCCTTCTGCGGTCGCCTTCGGGATGGCCTGGCGGGTGACCTTCTCGATCGCACTCAGCAGTTTGACCTCTTCACGATCCACCAAAGACACGGCGGAGCCGCTGGCGCCGGCACGGCCGGTGCGGCCAATGCGGTGCACATAATCTTCCGGCACGCTGGGCAGTTCGAAATTGACAACGTGTGGCAACTGGTCAATGTCCAGTCCGCGCGCAGCGATGTCCGTCGCGACGAGCACGCGCAGCGAATTGCTCTTGAAATCGGCCAGCGCACGGGTACGCGCGTTCTGACTTTTGTTGCCGTGGATCGCCAACGCACTGATGCCCTGCTTGTCGAGCTGTTCGGCCAACCGGTTGGCGCCATGCTTGGTGCGCGTGAACACCAGCACCTGTGTCCATTCGCCCGTATTGATCAAATGCGCAAGCAGATGGCGCTTCTGCTTTTGTTCCACCATGTAGACGCTCTGATCCACACGCTCGGCGGTCGTGTTTCGGGGTGCGACCTCGACCTCGGCTGCGTTATTCAGCAGGCCATGCGCCAGTTCGCGGATTTCCGGCGAGAAGGTGGCAGAGAAAAGCAGCGTCTGGCGGGTTTTCGGCAATGCGGCGATCACCTTGCGGATATCGCGGATGAAACCCATGTCCAGCATGCGGTCCGCTTCGTCGAGCACGAAGATTTCAACGCCCGACAGATCCAGCGTCTTTTCGCCGAGGTGATCAAGCAGACGCCCCGGCGTGGCGACCAGAATGTCGACGCGCTGCTTGAGTCCCTGCAGTTGCGGGTTCATGCCGACACCACCGAAGATGACCATCGAACGCATCCCGGCGTGCACGCCGTAGGTGCGTACCGATTCCTCGACCTGCGCCGCCAGTTCGCGTGTCGGTGTAAGCACCAGAACGCGCGGGCGACCCGGCGGAATCTTGGCCGGGCGATTGATCAGCGTGTGCAGGATGGGCAGCGTGAATCCGGCGGTCTTGCCGGTACCCGTCTGCGCAGCGGCCAGCAGGTCGCGCCCGGCCATGACGAGCGGAATGGCCTTTTGTTGAATGGGGGTGGGTTGCGTGTAGCCCTCTTCCGAAATGGCGCGCAACAGCGGTTCAGCCAGGCCGAGCCCGGCGAAATCGACTTCAGTGTTCAAACAGATCTCCAGCGACGGCCCGTCGCTCAAGCTGAGTGACACCAATACAGGCAGACAAATGAGTGACTTCCAGCGGGGAGGCGGGTGCCTCCTGTCGTCAGTGTGACGACGGAAGGTGCCTATTGGTTAGGCACACGCGGAGTGTACAGGGCTTCCGGGCGGAAGTCTTGCATTGCTGCACACGGCACTCGTTTCATCCCGCGATTCGGTTAGCGAGCAGATGATCGATGGCTGCCGCAGCAAGAGCGAAGCCGAATCCGCCGGTCACGCACACGCTGGAGCCGTACCCGGCACAGTTCAGTCCGTGCGCTCCCCCTCCGGTATCGCAGTTTTGCGCTTCCGGGCGGTGCATCGATTCCTGCGAAAACACTGCATCGATGCCGAATGGCGCCTTCTCGGGCAAGTCCATCTGCCCGCTCTTGCGCAGCAGCTGACGTACGCGTGCCAGTAGCCTGTCGCCTTGCGCGGCTCCGAGATCGCCCCACCGGATGCGCGTGGGATCCGTGCGGCCACCCGCAGCGCCCGCCATGAACAGCCGGATGCGTATCGCGTGGCAGTGAAGCGCCATGGCAACCTTGGCCGACACCTGATCTGTGCAATCAATTACTGCGTTGTACTGGTCGCCAAGGACCTCGGCGACATTTTCTGGCGTCACGAAGTCCTCGATTGACGTTACAACGCATGCTGGATTGATGATGGCGATGCGTT
>NZ_JANINH010000017.1:0-77463 GCF_024580155.1 Methyloversatilis sp. XJ19-13
GCCCGCTGACCACCGACATCGCCCCCGGCTACGACCACATCACCAGCGGCATCGGCGCGGCGATGATCGGCTGGTACGGCACGGCCATGCTCTGCTACGTCACCCCCAAGGAGCACCTGGGGCTGCCGGACAAGGACGACGTGAAGACGGGCATCATCACGTACAAGCTCGCCGCGCACGCGGCCGACCTGGCCAAGGGCCACCCGGGCGCGCAGATCCGCGACAACGCGCTCTCGAAGTCGCGCTTCGAATTCCGCTGGGACGACCAGTTCAACCTCGGGCTCGACCCGGACAAGGCGCGCGAATTCCACGACGAGACGCTGCCCCAGCACGGCGCCAAGCTCGCCCACTTCTGTTCCATGTGCGGGCCGCACTTCTGCAGCATGAAGATCACCCAGGACGTACGCGACTACGCCGCCGCCCAGGGCATCAGCAATGAGGCCGCGCTCACCCAGGGCATGGCAACGAAGTCCATCGAGTTCGTCAAGCAGGGCGCCGAGGTGTACAGGAAGGTGTAAGGCGCGCGGCTCTGCGGCCAGCGACCTGCCGCGGCTAGCGTAGGTGCGGCCCGCAGGGCTGCACCTGTGGGAGGTTGCTGTGGGAGCGGCGGCCTCGCCGCGATGCGAGCGCTGATCATCGACCATCGCTGCACCGATCGCGGCGAGGCCGCCGCTCCCACAGGCCGCCGCTGCCACAGGAGTCACTCCCACATGACGTCAGTCCGGCCGTCTCGCCGCAACTTCCATTGCGCTAACGATGTGTCGGTTTTTTTTACACATCGCGCTCATCAAGCCAGTTCAGCACGCCCGCGCAGGAAGATCACAGCCGACGCTGTTCGACGCCCATTTCGAACACCCTACGACTCTGGCATTCCTCACACATGCGTCAACGCGATAACCCATTCTCGCCACACGAGATTCCTGCGCTGCCGCGTTGATCCCGGTACTCGAGCACTTGACGGTCAGGGCCTGCCGAACCGTGGCGGCGAAATCCTTTCCGTACGAAGGAATGCCGCTTGCTACCGGGCTCTCCGGGCGAAAACGTTCATCGCCGTTCAGATCCGGAGATCACCAATAATGAGAAAACGGGGTTGTCAGTTCCTCGCGCTTGCGCTGTCCTGTAGCAGCTTTGCTGCTGTCGCGGCCGACCAGCTTGTGTGGTCGGAAACCTTTCAGCGGTTCACGCCGACGTTCGCCGCTGTCGGTTCGATCAATACGGCATCCGTACCCGGCGGCACGTCCAGCGCGCTGGTGACCGACCCGACCCGCGTCAAGGGGCCGAATGGCGTCGAGTTCGTCGGCGGACGCATCTGGTGGCCCGACCAGCAGCTGTACCGCGTCGTGTCGGCGCTGCCCGACGGTTCGGATCTGAAGTCATACAACATTTCCGGCGCCTACGACGTCGATGTGCAGGGCGGACTGCTCTATGTGACGCGGCAGAACTCGGGCGATATCCTGACACTCGACCCGTCGCTGCAATTCCCGCCCGCCAATGTATTCAAAAGCGGGCTGACGTCACCGTTTGCGATCGATGTGACGGCAGACAGCGTGTTCTGGAGCCAGGTCGGGTCGTCAAACCGCCTGATGCGTTCGGATCTCGACGGCTCCAACGTGCAGACGCTGCTGACCGGCCTGAACTCGTATGACTTCGAAGTCACCGCCAGCCACATCTACCTGACGACGACCGATGGCTTCGTGAAGCGCAGCAACCTCGACGGCAGCGACCTCACCACGCTGGCCAGCGGGCTGGGCTTCCTCAATGGCATCGACGTCACCGACGACACGATTTACGTGTCGGCGCTGCAGGCCCCGTTCACGACACCGCAAGGCAACACCACATTGGGCGCCGGTCGCATCCTCAGCATGACGCTGGATGGCAGTGGTGTGGTGGAAGTGATCCGGGCGCAGCAGGATTTCGATCCCAATCTGCCGTTCAGCCCGTCGCAGGTGCGCGGTGTGGCGGTGCTCGCAGTGCCCGAGCCGTCGTCTTACGCAATGCTGCTGGCGGGACTGGCGCTGACCGGTGTCGCGGCGCGGCGGTTGCGGCGGCATTGAATAAGTCTGCCGAAATAAAAAGGGGTCGCGAATGCGGCCCCTTTTCATTCATGCGGTGGCCGGCGTGCTCAGTCGCCGGCCACCGCATCGAGGTGGCGCGTCAGCGCCGAGCGCACGTCCTGCAATGCGGAAACCAGTTCGGACAGTTCGCGCGCCGAGCAGCCGGTGGCCGGGCCGAGCACGACAGGAATCTCACGGGCGCGCCGGCACGTGTCGTGGCCGGCTTCGGTCAAGCTCAGTTCCACCAGTCGTTCGTCGGCCGTCGACCGGCGACGGGTGATCAGCCCTGCGCTTTCCATGCGCTTGAGCAGCGGCGTCAAGGTACCTGAGTCGAGGAACAGCTGTTCGCCCAGCGCCGACACGCTCAGCGGCCGGTCGGCGTCGCCGAGTGCGAGCAACACGAGGTATTGCGGGTAAGTCAGGCCGATCTCGTTCAGCAGCGGCTTGAAGGCCTTGGTCATCGTCAGCGACGACGAATACAGCGTGAAACACAGCTGCGCCGTCACCGGCGTGGGGTGTGTCGTTTCGGAGATTGCGTCAGAGGCGGCATCTGAACCGGAAAAGCGGGATTGGCGGGGTTTCTGAGGCATCTTTCAATCGTATCAGCAAACAAATGGCCGCCTGCCGGGTTGTCGCGTCCGTGCAGACGTTGGTGCGCGCGGCCGGTTGTGCGACGACACAGTTGTTGTCGAAGTTCCGGTCAAGACACCTTCCGGCAGGCCGAAAACATCTCTGAATCTGAAAAAGGCAAGCCCGCGCGAAAGCCGGGTACGCAAAGTTACCGGTCTAATCCGTGTTCACACGGGATGACAGCGGGACCGCCAATCATCATCCGCCCCGTCCCCTGACGTGGCGGGCATGCGCGGGCTGCACCGGTAACACCCTGTCACCGGTCTGGAGTGTGTCCGCCATGGTTAGTCGTCGTTTCTCCGCAACAGTCTCTTTCCGCCGCGCTCGCACGGCGCCGTCGCGCCTAGCTCTGGCATGTGCCCTCGCGCTCTCCGCCTGGTCTGCCTGCGCCGCGACGCCTGCAGTCCTCATGCAAGCGCCTGTACTGGATGCCGTTGCCGATGCCGTGCCGGAAGGCGGCATGTGGCCGGTTCGTCTTGACCTCGCGCGACTGCGCGCTGCGCGCAGTGGCGAAATACTGCACTTTGCACTGCCCGACGGTACAAGGCTCGACGTGGTATTCGACTCGACCATCGACCAGCCCGATGGCGTGCAGTGGATCGGCCATCTTGCGGCCGGCCGGCAGTTTCCGGTTCGTCTGCGCCTTGATGGCGCGCTCGCCTCGGGCGTCATCCGTACGCCGGATGGCGGCTATGTGCTGGGTCATGTGGACGGGAGGCAGCTGGTCGGTGCTGACCTTGCGGCGCAGGCCGATCCGGTGACCGTCGAGAGCTTGCCGGCGATGTTCGCCCCGTCTGTCGCCGTCCTCGATGAAGCGCGCGGTACCGCGCGCAGCGCCGACGAACCGGAACTGCGAAAGCCGGCCGACGCAGCCCATCCGGTCACGGTCGATCTGGTCGCCATGTCGGCGCTGGAGCCCGGCGCCGACATGGCCTTGTCGATTCCGGACCACGGCGACTATCGCGTGGCCTATGACCGCACTGAACCGGGCGATACCGACAGCACGACCTGGGTCGGTCACCTGAAGGATTACGGCCCGGAGTTCCGCGTCATCATTACATCGGGTCCGAACGGCAGCGTCGGCAACATCCTGACGCCGTCCGGCGAAATCCTGCTGGTCAGCGACGGCGGCTCGCAGTGGCTGGTCGATCCGCAGCGCTCCGGTCTGTCGCAACTGGAGCCGGACCACGCCGATGCAGTGGGTGAAGTCGTTGCCGGTGGCCCGATGGAGGCCGAAGGCGCTGCCGGGGGCGGGCCGACCGCCGCCGCCAGCAGCACCACGACCGCCAGCAGCGCCACCACCCCGACAACCCAAGCGTCGGCCAGTGCCACCACGGTGGATGTGCTGGTGCTCTACACGGCCGGCTTCAAGACACGCAACGGCAGTCTGTGGGCGACCCGCATCGCGCAACTGATCGCGTTGTCGAACCAGGCTTACATCGACAGCGGCGTTGCCATGCGCGTCCGTCTGGTAGGCAGCGAACTGGTCGGCGAACCGGATACCACCTCGAATACGAATGCGTTGAGCGCCCTGGCGCGCGGTACGGGCAATTTCTCCGGCGTACCGGCGCTACGCAAGAAGTACGGCGCCGATCTGGTCACCCTGGTACGTCCGTTCAACATGAATGCGCAAGGCGGCAATTGCGGCGTCGGCTACATCGGCGGCTACAACGGCGCACCGGTTTCGGCCTACGCCGCCTACGGCTATTCGGTGGTCAGCGACGGCCGTGATGTCGCCGGCACCGGCTATTACTGCACTGATTACACCTTCACGCACGAGCTCGGCCACAACATGGGCCTGATGCACGACCGCGACACGGTTGCGCGGCAGGGTGGCGGCAAGGGCAGCCACGACTACGCCTTCGGCTTCGGGCGCAACGGCAGCTTTGGCTCGGTCATGAGCTACATCTCGCCGGTGATCGGGCGCTTTTCCAACCCTGACCAGAAAAACTGCGGCGGCAGCTTTGCGTGCGGTACACCAGTCGGTACGCCAAACAGTGCGCACAATACGCTGGCACTGAACAACAGTCGCGGAGCGATCGCCGCCTTCAGTCCGACCATGGTGGCCGGTACCTTCCAGATATCGGGCACGATTTCCAGCGTCGGCAAGCCGGTGGCCGGCGTCGCGCTGAGCGCCAGCAACGGTGGCAACTGCACGCCCAGCGGCAGCACCGGCGCCTGGGCCTGCGTGGTGCCGCAGAACTGGAGCGGCGTCATCACCCCGAACGTGCCGGCCGGCCGTGCAACGCCGGGCAACTTCAGTTTCAGCAAGATCAGCGCGGCGCAGACCGGCCGCAACTTCGTGCTGCCGGGACAGACCATCAGCGGCACCATCACTCAAGCAGGCAAGGCGCTACCCAACGCCGCAGTCACTGCCGGCAATGGCGTCTCGTGCAGCGCGACCGATTCCGGCGGCACTTATCGCTGCACGGTTCCATGGGGCTGGAGCGGCACGGTCACGCCCGCCATGCCGGCCGGGGCTGTCACACCGGCCTCGCGAGCGGTCAGCGCGGTGAAGACGACGCAAAACGGATTGAATTTCGTCGTTACCACAGTGCAGATCAGCGGGACGGTGACGCGCGCCGGCAAGCCGGTTGCCAAGCTCGTCATGCTCGGGAGCAGCGGCGCAAGCTGCAGCGCAATTGCCGCGAACGGCAGCTATGCCTGTACCGTACCAAAGGGCTGGAGCGGCATCATCCTGCCCTCGGCCGCAGCGAACCCACCTTATCTGTCGGTGACTGCCGTGAAGGCTGCGCAGCCGGGTCGCAACTTCGCGCTGCGCTGATCACGCTGGCGGGCGACAAAGGTCGTTCCGCCCATCCGCCCGCTGCGGTTACCATATTGTCCTTCGGCCCGCTTTTTGCGGGCCGCGACCTTTGACGGGGTGGGCATGCAGATCACTTTCATCGGCGGCGGCAATATGGCCAGTGCGCTGATCGGCGGCTGGGTCAGACGCGGTGGCGATGCGGCGGGTATCTGCGTGGTCGAACCGCAGGCTGCGTCACGCGCGCGCTTGGCCAGTGACTTCTGCGTCCGGGCGATCGAAACGCCGGACGCCGCCGCGCTGCGCTGCGACCTGATCGTGCTGGCGGTCAAGCCGCAGCAGATGCGCGAGGCGTGCGCCGGGCTCGCGCCAGCGCTCGACCACCAGACCGTGCTGAGCATCGCGGCGGGCCTGCGCGCGGCCGACCTGTCACGCTGGCTCGGCGGCTACACACGCATCGTGCGCGCCATGCCGAACACGCCGGCACTGATCGGTCAGGGCGTGACCGGCCTGTACGCCGACGCCGCAGTCAGCGACAGCGAGCGCGCGCAGGCGGAACAGGTGCTGGCCGCCGTCGGCAGCACGGTGTGGGTGGCGGAGGAACGCCTGATCGACGCCGTGACCGCCCTGTCGGGCAGTGGTCCGGCCTATGTATTCCACTTCATCGAAGCCATGGTGCGCGGCGGCGAGGCGCTCGGCCTGAGCGCCGATCAGGCGCACCGGCTCGCGGTCGCCACCTTCACCGGCGCCGCCGCGCTGGCGGCGCAAAGCCCGGAATCGCCCGGCACCCTGCGCGAACGCGTCACGTCCAAGGGCGGCACGACCGAAGCGGCGCTGAAGTCGATGGCCGCCGACGGTGTGGCAGACTCGATCGTGCGCGCACTCGCCGCGGCAGCGGCACGCGGCGCCGAGATGGGTGACCAGCTGGGTGCGCAATAGGCGCCGACCGCGGCCCGATCCTCTTTCCTTGCTGAATCACCTCACCACGAATCCATGCTGACCGACCTGATCCTGCTCGTCCTGAACGCCGTCGCCGGCTTCGTCACCACATTGCTGCTCGCCCGTTTCTACATGCAGTGGGCGCGTGTCAGCTTCCGCAACCAGCTGGGCCAGTTCGTCATCCAGACGACAGACTGGGCTGTACTGCCGGCGCGCAAGGTGATTCCCGCAGTGTTCGGCCTCGACATGGCGACCTTCGTCGTGGCCTGGCTGCTGCAGGTCGCGCTGCTGCTGCTGGCGGCCACGCTGCAAGGCGGCCTCGGTGCAGACAACCTGATTCCGCTGATCTTCCTGCGCGGGCTGTTCGAAGTGGCGCGCCTGTCGGTGTGGTTCCTGATCATCGCGCTGCTCATTTCGGCGGTGCTGAGCTGGGTGTCGCCGGGCAACCCTCTGGGCAGCATCCTGGGCGCCCTGACGCGGCCCTTCCTGCAGCCGATCCAGCGCGTCATGCCACCGATCGCCAACGTCGACCTGTCACCGCTGGTGCTCATCCTGCTGCTGCAGATCGTGCTCTACCTGATCGATGCGGCGTCGCGGCAGATCTTCGCACTGGTCATGTAACGCGGGCGAGCCCCGGCGGCATTCCACCGGGGCTTGGGCACAGCGGGGTTCGTTGGGCATCGCTGCGCTCACCCCAACCTACGGGGCAGCAAGCAGGTAGGTTGGGTGCAGCGATGCCAGCCGGGCAACCGCAGCACGTCGACCGTAGGTTGGGGTGAGCGCAGCGATGCCCAACAGCAGGCCTTCGATCATGCACTTCGGGCGGCGCCTGGCCGCCTCTACCTGGCGGCCTTGTCGTTCGCGGGCGTCTCGTACACCACCTGACCCGACACCAGCGTCGCGCACACCTTGCCCAGCAGCTCCCGACCGATGAACGGCGTGTTGCGGCCCTGACTGCGCAGCGTCGCGCGGCTGATCATGACGGGTGCGTCGGGGTCGAAGATGCACACGTCGGCGGCGCTGCCGATGCGCAGGTGTCCGGCGTCCAGCCCGAGCACGCGCGCGGCATCCGACGTGATGCGGGCGAGCGCCAGCCGCAGCGGCAGCTGCATTTCGCGCGCCCAAGACAGCGTGAGCGGCAGCAGCAGTTCCAGCCCGGTGGTGCCCGGTTCGGCTTCGGCGAACGGCACCTGCTTGGCGTCGTCATCGACCGGCGTGTGATCGGAACACAGTGCGTCGATGCGGCCGTCGGCCAGCGCGGCGCGCAGTGCCTCGCGGTCGAACTGCGCGCGCAGCGGCGGAATGGTGCGGCACTGCGGATCGAAGTAGCCGATGTCGACATCGCACAGGTGCAGCGAGTGGATGGCGACGTCGCAGCTCACCTTCAGCCCGTCGAGCCGTGCCTGGTCGATCAGCATCAGCCCGGCCCGGCTGGAAATGCGCGCCAGATGCAGGCGGCAGCCGGTGGCGCGGGCCAGTTGCAGCATCTGGCCGATGGCCAGCGTTTCGGCGAGTATCGGTATGCCGGTCAGGCCGAGCCGCGCGGCCACCTCGCCTTCGTGCGCGACGCCATCGGACGACAGGTGCAGATCGGTCGGCTGCAGCCATACGGTGTAGCCGAAGGTGGCGGCGTACTGCATGGCGCGGAACAGCACCTGCGTGTCGGCCACCGGCACATTGGCCTGGCTGAACGCAATGCAGCCGGCGTCGAACAGCTCGCCCATTTCGGTCAGCCGCTCGCCTTTCAGACCCATGGTCAGCGCACCGTGCGGATACACATGCGCGAGGTTGAGCATGCGTGCGCGGTGCTTCAACATTTCCACCAGCCCCGGCTCGTCCAGCACCGGGTCGGTGTCCGGCGGGCAGGCCAGACTGGTGATGCCGCCGGCGACCGCGGCGGCCATTTCTGATTCCAGCGTGGCGCGGTACTCCAGCCCCGGCTCGCGCAGCCGCGCACACAGGTCGATCAGGCCCGGCGCGACGATGCATCCCGCTGCGTCGATGACGCGGTTGGCGTGAAAGCCGTCCGGCGCGTCGCCCAGCGCCACCACCTTGCCGGCGGCGATGTACAGGTCGGTTGGCGCATCGATGTCCTGCGCCGGGTCGATCAGGTGACCGCCCTTGATGTGGATCTTCATGCGTTGACTCCGGCGGAGGTCTGTCGAAATGAGTCGAGGGGTGCCATCACGCTTCAACAGACCCCAGCATCGCCATGACGGCCATCCGCACGGCGATGCCGAAAGTGACCTGCGGCAGGATGACGGCCTGCCGACCGTCGGCCACTGCCGAGTCGATTTCGACGCCGCGGTTCATCGGCCCCGGGTGCAGCACGATGGCGTCCGGCTTGGCCAGCGCCAGCTTTTCCTGCGTCAGGCCGAAGAACTTGAAATATTCCTGCGGGCTGGGCAGCAGCGAGCCCTGCATGCGTTCGTTCTGCAGCCGCAGCATCATCACGACATCGACGCCGCGCAGACCTTCGGCCATGTCGTGGAAGACGCGACAGCCGAGCCGGTCGATGTCGGCCGGCAGCAGCGTTTTCGGCGCGATGGCGCGCAGGTCGGGCACGCCCAGCGTGGTCAGGGCGTGGATCTGGCTGCGCGCCACGCGCGAATGCAGGATGTCGCCGACGACCGCCACCGACAATTGCGTGAAGTCGCGCTTGTAGTGGCGGATGGTGTACATGTCGAGCAGGCCCTGCGTCGGGTGCGCGTGCCGCCCGTCGCCGGCGTTGATGACGTGGATGTGGTCGCGGCCGGTCGCTTCCAAGTGCTGGGCGATCAGGTAGGGCGCGCCGCTGGAGGCGTGGCGCACGACGAACATGTCGGCCTGCATCGCGGCGAGGTTGTCCACCGTGTCGAGCAGGGTTTCGCCCTTGTTGGTCGAACTGGTCGCGATGTTCAGGTTGATCACATCGGCCGACAGGCGCTTGGCGGCGATTTCGAAGGTGGTGCGGGTGCGCGTGCTGTTCTCGAAAAACAGGTTGAACACGCTTTTGCCGCGCAGCAGCGGCAGCTTCTTCACCTCGCGCTCGGCCACCACCGTGAACGGCTCGGCCGTATCGAGAATGCGCGTGATGACATCGCGCGGCAGGCCTTCCGTGGTCAGCAGGTGCTGCAGTTCGCCGTGCCGGTTCAGTTGCGGGTTGCGCGCCATGGTCAGCTCCCGGTCAGTCGCAGCGAGAGGGTGTCGCCGTCCTGCGCCAGTTTCACGCGCTGTCCGGGCGGCAGGTCGAGCGTCGCGGCGCAGTAGGTCGGCGCCACCGGCAGTTCGCGCCCGCCGCGATCGACCAGCACGGCCAGTTCGACCCGCAGCGGACGGCCGTAATCGAACAGTTCGTTCAGCGCGGCGCGTACCGTGCGGCCGGTGTGCAGCACGTCGTCGACCAGTATCAGGTGCCGGCCTTCGACCTCGAAGGGCAGCGCCGACGAGCGGGTGTCGCGCGCCAGACCGCGCTTGGCGTAGTCGTCGCGGTAGAAGCTCACGTCGAGCGAGCCGATCGGCTGGGCCAGTCCCAGCAGGGCGTGCAGTCGTTGCGCCAGCCATACGCCGCCGGTGTGCAGGCCGACCAGCGCCGTATCGGCGCCGACCCGCGAGCGAATCTGGTCGGCCAGCACGACCAGCAGGTGTTCTGCGTCAGGCAGTGACATCGAAATAGTCCTTGAGGATGAGCTGGGCCGCGTGTGCGTCCAGTTTCTGCTTGCGGCTGCGCCAGTCGCGCACGCCGCCTTCGTCGCGCAGCTGGGTGTCCGCTTCGGCCGAGGTGTAGCGCTCGTCCTGCAGCACGACCGGCAGGCGGTAGCGCCCTTCGAGCTGGCGTGCAAAGCGTTCGGCGCGCGCCGTCATGTCGTGCGGCACGCCGTCGGGCGACAGTGGCAGACCGACCACCAGCGTGACCGGCTTCCATTCGTCCAGCAGTCGACCGACGGCCGACCAGCGGGCGTCGTTGGTTTCGGCATCGAAGGTGAGCAGCGGACTGGCGCTGCGCAGTTCGCATTCGCCCACGGCAACGCCGATGCGTTTTTCGCCGAAGTCGAACGCCAGCACGGTACCGCGCGCAGGAAGACCACCCGGTTCAGGCATGCCCGGCCACGTCGGACAGCGACGCGAAATCGACGCCGAGCAGCTGCATCGCGGCGACCAGACGTTCTTCCGGCGGCAGGTCGAAGATGATGCCGCTGTCGGCGCGCACCGTGAGCCAGGCGTTCTGCGCCATTTCCCATTCGATCTGACCCGCCTGCCAGCCCGCATAGCCGAGCGTGACCAGCACGTCGTCCGGCTCGATTTCGCTGCCCAGTGCCTGCAGCACGTCGCGCGACGAGGTCAGACCCAGCCCGTTGCCGACATCGATGGTGGATTGCCATTCGCCGACCGGGCGATGAAGCACGAAGCCGCGGTCGGTCTGCACCGGGCCGCCGAAATAGACGGGCTGGCCCTGGAAACGCGGCGATTCGAGCGTGAGCTCAATGCGCTCGAACAGGTCTTCGAGCGACATGTCGATCGGCCGGTTGACGATGACGCCGAGCGCGCCCTGATCGTTGTGCTCGCACACCAGCGTGAGCGTGCGGGCGAAGTTCTTGTCGGCCATGGCGGGCATGGCGATCAGGAAGTGGCCGGTGAGATTGACCGTGGAAGTCGGTGCGTGCGCGTGCATGGCGGGATTTTATCCGTGTTGTGCGTTTGTCGCAGAACCTGTGCGACCCTCGCGACTCGAAATCGCGATCGGATCGTGGAGGTGGGTGTGGCAAAGAGTTCGTCCCGGCTGGTGTGGTTCCGTCGCGACCTGCGGGTGGATGACCACGCCGCGCTGTACCACGCGCTGCACGAAGGCGGCCCGGTGTGGTGCGTATTCGTGTTTGACACCGAAATACTGGACGAACTGCTGCGCGAAGGCTGGCGCGCCGACCGGCGGGTCGATTTCATCCACGCCGCCATTGTGGAGCTGGATGCGGCCCTGCGCGAGCTCGGTGGCGGCCTCATCGCGCGCCACGGTCGCGCGCGCGAACTGGTGCCCGCGCTGGCGCGCGAGCTGGGCGTGGACACCGTGGCCTGCAACCGCGACTACGAGCCGGCGGCACAGTTGCGCGACGCCGATGTCAGCGCCGAACTGGCGCGGCACGGCATCGGCTTCGAACAGTACAAGGACCAGGTCATCTTCGAGTGCGACGAAGTGCTGACGCTGGCGCACAAGCCTTTCTCGGTATTCACCCCGTACAAGAACGCCTGGCTGAAGAAGCTCACGCCCCATCAGCTTCAGGCCTATCCGGTACGCCGTTACGCGGCGGCACTTGTGGCACAGCCGCCCGCAGACATTCCGTCGCTGGCGGACATGGGGTTCGAGCAGACCAATCTGGCGACGCTGAAACTGCCCACCGGGGCGTCCGGCGCCGAAACGCTGTTCGACGAATTTCTCGACCGCATCGACCGCTACAAGCAGACGCGCGACTTTCCGGCGACCAAGGGACCGAGCTATCTGTCGGTGCATCTGCGCTTCGGCACGATATCGGTACGCCGGCTGGCGCGCGAGGCGCATGCGCGCGGTGGCGCCGGTGCCGAAGGCTGGCTGAACGAACTGATCTGGCGCGATTTCTACTTCCAGATCCTGTGGCACAACCCGCACGTGCTCAACGGCAGCTTCCGGCCCGAATTCGACGCCGTGCGCTGGGTGGACGACGAGGCGCGCTTCGCCGCGTGGTGCGAAGGCCGCACCGGTTATCCGCTGGTCGATGCGGCGCAGCGCCAGCTGGCGCAGACCGGCTACATGCACAACCGGCTGCGCATGGTCAGCGCGTCCTTCCTGACCAAGGATCTGGGCATTTCCTGGCGGCGCGGCGAGCAATGGTTCGCGCGCCAGCTCAACGATTTCGACCTGGCGGCCAACAACGGCGGCTGGCAGTGGGCCGCCTCGACCGGCTGCGACGCCCAGCCCTGGTTCCGCATCTTCAACCCGGTCACGCAGTCGGAGAAATTCGACGCCGATGGCCAGTTCATCCGCCGCTACTGCCCGGAACTCGCGAAGTTCGACCGCAAGCGCATCCACGCGCCCTGGCTGGCGACGCCGCTGGAACAGCAGATGGCCGGCTGCGTGATCGGCCGCGACTACCCGGCGCCGGTGGTAGACCACGCGGCGGCGCGCGAGGCGACGCTGGAACGGTTCAAGGCGGTGAAGAGGGGCGTGGCGTAGCGGCGACGGCGTTGGGCATCGCTGCGCTCACCCCAACCTACGGGCGACTTGCGCGGGTGCCTGTTGGGCATCGCTGCGCTCACCCCAACCTGCGGGGTCGGCTTGTCACGGGGGCTTGTTGGGCATCGCTGCGCTCACCCCAACCTGCGGGGTCGGCTGGTCGCGGGGGCTTGTTGGGCATCGCTGCGCTCACCCCAACCGACGGGGTCGGCTTGTCACGGGGGCTTGTTGGGCGGCGCTGCGCTCACCCCGAACTACGGGTCGGCTTGTCACGGGGGCTTGTTGGGCATCGCTGCGCTCACCCCAACCTGCGGGGTCGGCTTGTCACGGGGGCTTGTTGGGCATCGCTGCGCTCACCCCAACCTACGGGGTCGGCTGGTCGCGGGGGCTTGTTGGGCATCGCTGCGCTCACCCCAACCTGCGGGGTCGGCTTGTCACGGGGGCTTGTTGGGCGGCGCTGCGCTCACCCCGAACTACGGGTCGGCTGGTCGCGGGGCTTGTTGGGCATCGCTGCGCTCACCCCAACCTACTTGCCACACTCCGTAGGTTGGGGTGAGCGCAGCGATGCCCAACACCTCCTCCCGATACCGAAATCTCTCGCGGGCTCGTCGCCAACTGCCAGCCCGCTGTCCAATGGAAAGCCGGAAACGACGCCTCAGTCCTGGCGGAACACGTCGCGATAGCTCGCGTAGATCGCGCCGAAGGTGACCGGCAGCAGCACCAGCCAGCCCAGCATGGCCGGGATCGACGCCAGCACGACGAGCACGATGTAGATCAGCGCGAACACCAGAAAGGCCGGCGCGTTGCGCAGGCAGGCGTAGAAGCTGACGCGCATCGCTTCGATGGCGGTCATGCGGTGGAACATCACCAGCGCGGGCGCGAACCACATGGCCATCAGCACGGGCGCCATCAGCATCACGGCAATCACCAGCAGCAGAGAGGTTGCGGCCGACACGACCAGCAGCGCGGCGAATGCAGCGAGCCCGGCCAGACCGGCGACGATGGCCGACATCAACAGCACGAACAGTGTCACGGCGAGCATCGCGCCCAGATACCAGCCGCCCAGCGCGAGCAGCGGATTGACCCGCTCTCCGAAGCCGGCCCACAGATGCGCCAGCTCGAGCGGTTCGCCGCGCGACAGCGCGCGGCAACCGTGCATGATGCCGCCCAGCGTCACCATCGCCAGCAAGGTCGCCGCGATGGTGCCGAACAGCGGCACCACATTGAGCGCCACCAGCACGACCGTCCAGATGACGGTGATGACGATCCACAGGCCGGGCGCGGCCAGGAAGCACTGCCAGCCCTGACGCAGCCATTCCAGGCCGCGGCCGGCCGGCAGGCCATGCGACTCGGGCGCCGTGACGTCCGGTACGACGACCGGCTGCGGCGCCGGCTCGAAGGGGTTGTGGCCTGAGCTGTTCATAAGCAGCATGATTCCACATCCGCGCGCGAAGTCGTGCGCCGGCTGTCGCGTGCCGTCCACAACCGACGCGCTGCACCGGCAGGACCTCACACGACGCACGCGCTTGTAACGGGCGCGCGGCGCATGTTCCACTAGACTTCAGAAGTGTTCGGCGACGCTGCAGCGGGTCTGTCGCGCCGCGCCCCTCCGGGAGACCTTCATGAAACTGACCACCTTGTGCGCCGTGTCGGCGCTGCTCGCGTCGTCCGCCGCGCTGGCCGGCGGCATGGGCCACGTACCCACCACGCCGATCGGCGGCGACCCGTACGGACCGGGCGCCGGTATCGGCGGTGTCGGTCCGGGCGGCATGATAGGCCAGCATCCGCGCGACCTGATCCGGCCGAATGCGCGCAGCCGCACGACCAACATCTATCCGACGCTGCGTGGCACGCAGATCCGCGACTATTCGCGACCGGGCGTGCGCATCGAGGAAGATGCCTACGGCACCAGCGTGTATCCCACCGCGCCGTACGGCAATGTGCGCGACTACCGTCAGCCCGGCTGGCGCATCGAACAGGACCGCTGATCCGCAGCCGCCCCGCCCGGCGGCGATTCTTTCAACCTCAAGACACGCCAGCCGCGCAGCTGGCGCCCGCCTCCGATGACCGAACTTCCGAAACACGAATTGACCATGACGGTGCTGATGACACCCGACATGGCGAACTTCTCCGGCAATGTACACGGTGGATCGCTGCTCAAGTTGCTCGATCAGGTGGCCTACGCTTGTGCTGCGCGCTTCGCGCAGAGCTATGTGGTGACGCTGTCGGTCGATCAGGTCATCTTCCGCAGCCCGATCCACGTCGGCGAACTGGTCACCTTCCTCGCGTCGGTCAATTTCACCGGTACCACATCGATGGAAGTCGGCGTCAAGGTGATGACGGAGAACATCCGCGAACACACGACGCGTCACACCAACACCTGCTACCTGACCATGGTGGCGATGGATGAGGCGCGCCGCCCGTGCCGCGTGCCCCCGCTGACGCCGGCCACGCCGGACCAGCGACGACGCCAGACCGCCGCCAAGGTGCGCCGGCAGATGCGGCTGGAATTCGACCAGCGCTTCCATGAACTGATGCAGGCTGAACAGGCGAAAGCCGGCGAGGTGAACGAATGATCGATTACGAGCATGACATATCCGCGATAGACGCTGCACTGCTCCGCCACGGCATGGCGTCCATCCACCTGCTGCGCGCCGGTGACCAGGCAGCGCTGGTCGACTGCGGCACCGGCCATTCGCTGGCCAATGTAAAGGCTGCGCTGGCGCACAAGGGCATCGCCGCCGAACAGCTGCGCTACATCATCCTGACCCACGTGCACCTGGACCATGCCAGCGGCGCCGGTGCCGCGATGCGCGCCTTTCCGGATGCGCAGCTGGTGGTGCATCCGCGCGGCGCACGCCACATGATCGATCCGTCGAAACTGATTGCCGGCGCCACCGAGGTCTACGGCAGGCAGGCGATGGACGACATGTATGGCGACATCCTGCCGGTCGACGCGGCGCGCGTGATCGAAACGCATGACGGTTACGTGCTCGACTTCAACGGCCGCGCGCTCGAATTCATCGACACGCCGGGCCACGCGAAGCACCATCACTGCATCTGGGACGCGCGCTCCCGGGGCTGGTTCAGCGGCGACACCTTCGGCCTGGCCTACCCTGAGTGCACGGTCGATGGCCGCGCCTTCATCTTCCCGACCACGTCGCCGGTGCAGTTCGATCCGGTCGCGATGCGCGCGTCGGTCGAGCGTCTGCTGTCGCGGCAGCCGGAGGCGATGTTCCTGACCCACTACGGCAAGGTGACCGGCGTACCGGCGCTGGGCCGCGCGCTGCTGTCGCGCATCGACGCCCACGTGGCGATCGCCAGGGCGGCCGCCAGTGCCGGCGACGGCCGCAAGCAGGCGTTGCTGGCCGCGCTGACCGCCTATCTGATGGACGAACTGCGCGCGCATGGCAGCCCGCTTGCGCGAGACGAGGCGATGGCCGTGTGGGGGCTGGACATCGAACTCAACGCGCAGGGCCTCGAGGTGTGGCTCGACACTGCAAAGGCCTGATGGCGCGCACCTGATCCCCGGGTGGCACGACGATCAGTCGCCGCGCTCGAAATGACGCTGCCAGCGCGCGCACCCCTCGCGGATCATCGTGAGCTTGTCATCGCGCAGACCCGCCAGATCGGCTTCGTCCAGCCAGCCCTCCGCGCGCAGCAGCACAAACAGGGAAATCAGTTCCGAGTAACGGAATTCATACTTCCTGCCGATGACGCCGTCCCGCTCGGCCAGAAACCGGTAGACCGCCCACATGTCATCCTGCGTCGCAGCGGCCGCGGCGCGCGCCTTGAAATCCGCCAGCAGCGAAGCCTCTTCGCGGGCCAGCGCCGTGCCGAAAGCGTGTCGCGCGATCTTCTTCCCGGTGTTCGACCAGGTGATGCGGTCCATGCATCGTGCTCCTCTCCGATAGCGTCGGCCCCGAAGTCACGCGGGTGACGGCTGGGCTATCCTCACGCTGCGCGGCACGTCCGCGCACGCCGTTCAAAAATATAATCAGGAGACTCCCATGCTGCAACGTGTCACGTCGCTGTCCGTCCGACTGGTCGAAAGATGGCTGCCCGATCCGTTCGTGCTGGTGCTGCTGCTGACGCTGCTCGTGTTCGCGGCCGGCATCGGTGTCGAGGGCCAATCGCCGGTGGCGATGCTCGAGCACTGGGGCAAGGGCTTCTGGAACCTGCTGCAGTTTTCGATGCAGATGGTGCTGATACTCGTGACCGGCTGGGTGCTGGCGACGACGCTGTTCTTCCGCCGCATTCTCGAAGCCATCGCAAAGCTGGCGCGCACGCCGGGGCAGGCCATCCTGCTGGTGAGCGTGGTGTCGCTGGTGGCGAGCTGGCTCAACTGGGGTTTCGGACTGGTCATCGGCGCGATGTTCGCGCGCCAGCTGGCGCGTGGCGTGACGGGCGTCGACTACCGACTGCTGATCGCCAGCGCCTACAGCGGCTTCGTCATCTGGCACGGCGGACTGTCGGGCTCGGTGCCGCTCACGCTCGCCACCGCCGACCACTTCCTCGCCGCCCGCACGGGTGTCATCGCCACCGGCGACACGATCTTCTCGACCTTCAACCTGCTCATCGTGCTGGCGCTGTTCATCTGCGTGCCGATACTGAACCGGCTGATGATGCCGCGACCCGAAGATACGGTGACGGTCGATCCGGCGCTGCTGGTCGACGTCGAATTCGTACCCGACACCACCACCGACACGCCGGCCGCGCGGCTTGACAACAGCATCCTGCTGGCACAGTCGGTCGGCATCATGGGTCTGGTGTTCTCCGGCTACTACTTTCTGGTCAGCGCTGGCACCTTGAACCTGAACATCGTCAATTTCATGTTCCTGTTCCTCGGCATCATGCTGCACGGCCGACCCAGCCGGTTTCTGGCGGCGATCGGCGACGCCGCGCGCGGTTCGGGCGGCATCATCGTGCAGTTTCCGTTCTATGCCGGCCTGATGGGCATGATCGTCGGTTCGGGGCTCGCGGTGACGATGTCGAATGTGTTCGTTGCCGTGTCGACCGATGCCACCCTGCCGCTGTTTGCCTTTCTCAGCGCCGGCCTGGTCAACATTTTTGTACCGTCCGGCGGTGGTCAGTGGGCAGTACAGGGGCCGATCATGGTCGAGGCCGCCGCCAGCATGGGCGCCGACCTGCCACGGGTGGCGATGGCGGTGGCCTGGGGCGACGCATGGACCAATCTGATCCAGCCCTTCTGGGCCCTGCCCGCGCTGGCCATCGCCGGACTGCGCGCAAAGGACATCATGGGCTACTGCCTGATCACGCTGCTGATGTCGGGCGTCGTGATCGGCCTCGGACTGACTTTCGTACCATGACAAGTCCGGGGTATGCCGACATCAGCGATAGCGGGCGGCGCTGATGAACTGGCCGAAGGTTTCGCACCACACGATGACTGTCGTGTAACGCGCAACATCGATCGATGAAGGCACCTCCACGACGAAATTGTCGAAGGTGCGCACGTCGCCGACGCGCACCATGACCGATTTCAGGCGCGCGAAATCGGCTTCCGTCTCGACGAATTCCGGCGACAGGTAGAGCTTGTAGTCCGGCCCGGGTGCCAGCCGGCCGGTCAGCGCAATGCGCTCGCGTCCGATCGACACCGTACCTTCGCCCCAGTGCAGCAGATCGCTGTCCTTCAGGTCGCGCCGGAACTGGCCGGTGAACATTGCGCCCCCCGCGGCCGACGCGGCTTCGGCCGCGGTCGGTGGCGGAGGTGCCGTCAGGATGGGCAGGGCATAGATGCCCAGCGCGAAGCCGATGCCAAGCACGGCGGCGTGGGAGGCGATGAGCAGGACCGGGCGTTTCATGATTCCTCAAGCGTAGCGCGGGACGCGCCATCGGTGTGATGCGCGTCATTCCGGGAGTTGGCCGGCATGGCGCTAGCCGAGCGCCCGCTCGATGAAATGTCGCGGCACACGCGCCTTGGGTGTGCGGTCGGGGAACCTGCTGCGCACGTCCTCGTCCAGACCGATGCCGTGCATGTAGTTGTACAGCGCCTTGTTGAGCGCGATGCCCAAAGTGTCGTGGTCGGTACCGACCGGGTCGATGAAGCCGACGTCGTTCTTCGCGAAGGTCACCGGCGGCAACGGCAGCAGCGTGACGCCGTATTCCTCCGGATTGAGGCCGACCGGCGAATGCACGGTGCACACGAAGCGGTGGAAGAAGCCGGACTGGATGCAGCCGGCCGCGAACAGCTGGCGCACGTATTCGAGAGCATCCACCGTGTCCTGCACGGTTTGCGTCGGAAAGCCGTACATCAGATAGGCATGCACCAGGATGCCGGCATCGGCGAAGCCCTTGGTGACGCGCGCCACCTGATCGACCGATACGCCCTTCTTCATCAGCTTCAGCAGCCGGTCGCTGGCCACTTCCAGCCCGCCGGAAATCGCGATGCAGCCGCTGTCGGCCAGTTCCAGGCAAAGCTCGGGCGTGAACGATTTCTCGAAGCGGATATTGCCCCACCATGAAATGCTGACGTCACGCCGTTTCAGTTCGGCGGCGAAGGCGCGCAGCGATTTCGGCGGTGCGGCTTCATCGACCAGATGAAAGCCGGTCTGGCCGGTTTCGGCGACGATGGCCTGCACGCGGTCGACCAGCGTGGTCGCACTGGCGGCGTCGTAGCGCGAGATGTAATCGAGACTGACGTCGCAGAAGCTGCATTTCTTCCAGTAGCAGCCGTGCGCCACGGTGAGCTTGTTCCAGCGTCCGTCCGACCACAGCCGGTGCATCGGATTGAGCATGTCCAGCAGCGACAGGTAACGGTCGAGCGGCAGGCCGTCCCAGGTCGGCGTACCGACGTCGTCGAAGGCGATGTCGGGCTCGACGAAATTGACGTACTGCACCGCGCCGGCATCGTTGCGCACGAAGGTGCGCACCAGCCGCTGCGCGGAACGCCGGCCGGCCAGATGATCGAGCAGCGCGAGCAGCGGTCGCTCGCCGGCGTCCAGCGTCACGTAGTCGAAGAAGTCAAACACGCGCGGCTCGGCCAGCTCGCGCAATTCGGTATTCACGTAGCCACCGCCCAGCACGGTGACGATGGAGGCGTCATGCACCTTGATCGTCTGCGCGATGCGGAAGGCGGCATACACCGCACCCGGAAAGGGTACCGACAGCAGCACGATGCGCGGTGCGTGACGCTCGATTGCGGCGAGTGCGAGCCGCTGCAGCGCACCGTCGATCAGCGTCGGCGGCGCGGCCAGCGCCGCCGCCAGCGGGTCGAAGGTGGGCTGGCTCTGTGCCAGCGATTCGGCGTAGCGCACGAATTCGAACCGGTCGTCGACGGCCAGACGGATCGCGTCGGCGACGTCGTTCAGATACAGCGTGGCGAAGTGGCGGGCGCGGTCCTGCACGCCGAGCGCGCCGAACGCCCAGCCCAGCGGGTCGCCACCGTCTTCGTCGATATAGATGTCCAGCGATTCGAAACGCGGCCCCTCGGGCAGGAAGCCGCGCGACGCGATGCGGTGCGCCAGCGTCGGGTCGCGCCCCTGCAGGAAACCCAGGGTGGCGGCCATCGTCGCGGCGTAGCGATCGAACTGCACGAAGAAGCTTGTCAGGCTGGGCGAGCAATCACGATCCGGCAGCACAGCAACGGCATCGCGCACGGCACGCAGGCCGTCCGCCGCCAGCAGATCGAGCACCAGCGACAGCGCCAGATCTTCCTGCACCGCGTCGAAACCCTGCGCACGCAGGAAGCCCGTCAGATAGGCGGTGGACGGATAGGGCGTGTTGAGCTGGGTCATCGGCGGGATGACCGACAGCACGCGCGGGCGGACGAAGTCGGGGGAATGCGTGGCAGTCATGGTCCATAGGCGCCGCAACAGACGGCGCCGGCGCAGGGTAACCGAAGCCCGACGGCGCGGGAATGGGCGGCGCGGGGGCGGGCGGCGCGGCGCTTGCCGCACAACGTACGGTCGGCTTGTCGCAGGGCCTGTTGGGCATCGCTGCGCTCACCCCGACCTACGGCGTCGGCTTGTCGTGGGGATGTTGGGCATCGCTGCGCTCACCCCAACCTACGGGTGGCTTGTCGCGGGGGGGGTGCGCTCGCCCCAAGCTGCAATCGGACGGGGCGGTCACGTAGGTTGGGGTGAGCGCAGCGATGCCCAACAAACAGGCCCGCGCAGGCATCCGCTCGTTCAACGTGCCGGCGTGGCCGCGGGGACCGACTGCGCGATTTCGCGGGCAAGCGCGTCGATGAGTCGGCCGTGGGCGGTGGCGAGGGCTTCGTAGCTGGCTGAGCCGATGGTTTCGCTGGCGGTGAAGCGGCGGCTCGCGATGTCGCGGCCGTCGCGGCGCAGGGTCCATACGGCGTCCAGCGTCACGCGCTCGAAACCGTCGGCATCCAAACGCAGCACGTCGACCGGCAGCGTGTAGTCGGGTCGGGCGATGCTCGACTGCGGCACGGCGACGACGCGCGCAAGACCGCGCGCGCTGGCCAGCGCGGCGGCCAGCCGGCGGCCCATTTCCGCCTTCAGCGAGCCAGCCCAGCGGTGACCGTCGGCCGGCTCGCTGCGCGTGCCGTCGATCCGGCGCACGATCTGCAGCCGGTCCACCGCTTCCGGCAGGCCGATGGGGCCGACGACGATGCTGGGCGCATCGGCTTGCAACGACGCCGGCGAGGCCACGGCGCCCAGCGTGTAGTAGCGCACTGGCGGCGAACTGCCGCAGCCAGCCAGCGCCAGCGCGGCGGCGATCCAGCACAGGGAGCGAAGATGGATCACGGTTTCTCCTCGGGCTTGCCGCGCAGCAGCGCTTCGGGGTGGCGTTCCAGCGTGTCGGTCAGGTGACGCAGCGACTGGGCGGCGCGCGACAGCTCCTGCAGGCTGTCGCGCAGGTCCTGCTGCAGCGGCGCGTCGCTCGACAGCAGATGGCGCGTATCGGCGATCGCCGCGCGCGCCTCGGCCATCGTGCGCTGCGTTTCGGTCACGGCGGCGCTCACTTCGTTCGACGCGATGCCGTCGAGCCGCTGCAGCAGCTGATCGGTGCGCTCGACCGCGCCCGCCAGCCCGGCGATCGCGGCACGGGTCTCCTGTGCGATGTCGTCCAGCGGCAGGCGGTCGAACTTGCCGGCGATGCGCGACAGCGTGGCCTGCAATTCGTCCAGGCTGCCGCGCTGGGTCGGCAGCTGCGGCGGTCGGGCCGTCCAGTCGACCTTCTGCTTGCCGGCCGGCGGGAAGAAATCCATCGCCACATAGAGCTGGCCAGTCACCAGATTGCCGTTGCGCAACTGTGCGCGCAGGCCGCGCGCCACCAGCCGGTCGACGAAGGTGCGGAAGGCGGCTTCGTCGAAATCGTCGTCCGGCTTGCCACCCGCGCGTGGGCGCATGCGGCCGGGGAACACCGCGATGTCGACCAGCAGGCCGACGTCGGCAGTGTCGAGATCGACATCGGGTTCGAGCGCAATCACTTCGCCGATCTGGGTGCCGCGGAAATCGACCGGTGCGCCGACCGACAGACCACGCACGCTTTCGGTGAAGCGCAGCTGCACGATCTGGGCGTCCGATCCGGGTTGCTTGAGCGCTTCGGCGCGCGTGCCGAACAGCTTGAAATCGAGCCCGGCAGGCGCCGGCTCGGCATCGCCGCCGTCCGGTGTTTCAAACGACAGCCCGCCGGCCAGTATGGAGGTGGCCGACTCGGTGTTGATCTGCAGCCCCTCTGCACCGAGCTTCACGTCGATGCCACTGGCGTTCCAGAAACGGCTGTCGGTGGTCACGTAGCGATCGTACGGCGACTTGATGAACACCTGGATGTCGAGGTGCTGGCCGGTGTCGTCGAGCTTGAAGCCGGTGACCTGACCGGCCGGGATGCGGCGGAAGTAGATCGGTGTGCCGACATCGATGGAACCCAGTGTCTCGGCATGCAGCGCAAAGGCGCGCCCGGGCACGTCCAGCGTGATGACCGGCGCCTCGTCCAGCGCGACGAAGCTGCGACCGGGTTCGGTCGACTTGCCGGCGTCCATGCCGACATAGGCGCCCGACAGCAAGGTGCCCAGGCCGGTCACCGCGCTGCCCGAGACGCGCGCGCTGACCACCCAGAAGCGCGTATCCGCCACCAGCAGCCGGTTTGCTTCACGCACCAGCTGCGCTGTGGCGATGACGTGCGCGCCGTCGTCGGCCAGCGCCACCGCGCTGATCTGGCCGACATCGACGTCCTTGTACTTGATGCGCGTCTTGCCCGGTTCGAGCCCGGCGCCACTGTTGAACTGGATCGTGATGGTCGGCCCCTGCTGGTACCAGGCGCGCGCGGCGAGGAACACGCCGATCAGCAGCGCGACCAGCGGAATGATCCAGACCAGCGGGATGCGGAAGCGGCGCGGTGCGTCGACCGTGGCGGTCGGCAGTTCGGGTTCAGTCATGGTGTGCAGTGTGGGGGTCGGCAGCGCCGCTGGCCAGCGGGTCCCAGATCAGTCGCGGATCGAAGCTCATGGCGGCGAACATCGTGAGCACCACGACGGCGCCGAAGGCGATGGCACCCGGGCCGGCTTCTATCGTCGCCAATCCACGGAAGCTCACCAGCGCGACCAGCATCGTGATGACGTAGATGTCGAGCATCGACCAGCGGCCGACGAATTCGACCAGCCGGTACAGCCGGGTGCGCTGCAGCAGGTTCTGCGTCGAGCGGCGCTGCACCGACAGCGTGAGATACACCAGCGCAATGATCTTCAGCAGCGGCACCATCACGCTGGCGAAGAACACCACCGCGGCCAGCGGCCATGAACCGGACTGCCACAGAAAGACGACGCCGCTCATGATCGTGTCCTGCTGGCTGCCGAGCAGCGATGTGGTGGTCATGACCGGCAGCAGGTTGGCCGGCAGGAACATGACAATCGATGCGATCAGCAGCGCCCAGGTGGTCGACACGCTGGCCGGCTTGCGCAGGTGCATCGGCGCGCGGCAGCGCGGGCAGCGCAGGTTGTGCGCGCCATCCACGGGCGGGCGCGCCAGCTGACCGCACACATGGCAGCTCAGCAGCCCGGCCTCGCGGGCGGTCAGCGCGCGCCGGCTCATCGGCTCGTCACCAGGACGCCATCCGCTTCGTCGGGCAGCGGGGTCTGCCACAGCAAACGCGTGTCGAAGGCCCGGCCGGCGAAGGTGAGCGCGAGAATGAGTGCAGCCGTGGCCCAGAACGCAGTGCCGAGGATGACCGTCGCCAGATGCGACAGCTTGACCAGCGACACCAGCATGCCGAGCAGGAACACTTCGACCATGCCCCAGGGCTTGAGCGAACGCACGAGCCGGAAGAAGGGCGCCATGCGCGGTGTCACGCGCCCCAGCCGCAGCGGCACCAGC
This sequence comes from Methyloversatilis sp. XJ19-13, assembly GCF_024580155.1. NCBI lineage: Bacteria > Pseudomonadati > Pseudomonadota > Betaproteobacteria > Nitrosomonadales > Sterolibacteriaceae > Methyloversatilis > Methyloversatilis sp. XJ19-13. Next base: position 23,869 of record NZ_JANINH010000017.1, read on the forward strand.
ACGAGCAGGATCATCACCAGCTCGAGCAGCGGAAACAGGATGGCGGTACCGAACACGAGCGCAGCGACCGGCATCATGCCTTCGCGCCACAGCACCTGCACCGCTTCGAACAGCGTCACCGCGACCACACGACCCTGCATGTCGAGGCCGACCAGCGGCCAGGCATTCGCGATCACGTACAGCACCAGTGCAGTCAGCGTGAGCGCCAGCGTGCGGTCGAGGCTGTCCGGCGGGTTGCGTGCAAGAAAGGCGTCGCAGCGCACGCAGCGCGCGGTCTGCCCGGGCAGCAGTGCCGGCTCGGTCTGCAGCAGGTCGCACTCGTGGCAGGCGACCAGATCGGCAGGCAGTTTCAGGTGCGCGGCGGGAGCGGGCATGACCGGTGGCGGCATAAGGAACCGCGATTCTGCGGTGCAGCGCAGGTCGGTGCAATGACCCTGCGTGGCGATCAGACAGGTGCGGCTGCGTCGCGCGCCCGCAGCTTGGCGGTGATGTAGTCGGCGTGCGGGATGTAGAGCAGATCGGCCACCTTGCGCATCACGTGCGACTCATGGGCGTGCAGGTGGCCGTCGGCATAGGCGACCTGCCACATGAGCTCGATGATGTGCACCTTTCGCTCGGCATCGAAGGCCTGATTGATCAGCGCCGTGAAGCGCTGGTAGTCGTAGGCCTCGCGCGCCGTGGCGGTCGCCAGCTCGATCAGGCGCTCGATTTCGTCGTCGGTCAGCGCGAACTTGCCGCGCAGTGCGGTCATGGCCGCGGCGCGCTCGGCGTCGCCGATGTCCGGGTCGGCCCGCATCACTTCGACCAGCAGCACGGCGGTGGCCAGCTGCAGCTGGTGTTCGGTGGCGGCGGCGTCAAGCGGCGCCGGCGTGGCAAAACTGTCGAACAGCTCTTTCAGGGTACGCAGCATGGTGTCTTTCGTCGGCGGAACGCGGGGCGCACCATGCGCCCGTGTCACGGCGGACCGGTGAATGCCGGTCGGCGTTCCCGATGCCGCTGTGCCCGGATGTTACGGCAGTGGCGTCACGACGGCGCCCGGTGCGAGGGTGCCGCCGTCGAGGACCTGCAGATAGACGCCCAGTTCGCGGTGTCCGTAACGCTCCATCATGGTCGCCGGCAGCGTCATGTCGCGCTCGGCGGTCACCGGATTCACATTGGTCGCACTGCAGCGCGGCGTGCGCATGACGACCCGCGCGCGCACCTCACCCACCTGCACCTCGCGGTCCAGCCAGGTCGATTCCTCCCACGGCTCCCCGCCATCCATATAGATGTTGGCGCGAAAGCGCATCGGATCGATGTCCGCACCGAGCGCTGCACCGACTTCGCGCACCGTGGCCAGATTGATCAGCGACACCGCATTCATCATGCCGTGCGACAGCACGCTGACGTCGGTGAAGCGGAAGCCCTCACCGCTGACGAAAGCCGGCGGGCCTTCCAGCCGCGCGTTGATGTGCTGTGCGATGAAGCGCGCCAGTCCGCTGCAGGCGGCCGGGTCATCGACATCGATGCGCAGATGGCGTCCGTCGGGTGCGCTGACGTGCAGGCAGTTGTCGGCGTCGTCGTAGCGGGTGGCCAGCGAAGCGAGTGCGGCGTGATCCATCAGCGCGATGAAATCGGTTTTCGGACGCGGCGCATAGCTGCCGGCATCGAAGGTCCAGCTGCCGTTGGTGAGCGCCCACTGGCGGTCGAGCGGCACGCCTTCTCCGGTGCGCAGCGCAATTTCGCCGAGCGGTTCGGCCGACAGACCCTTGACCGGATACCGGTACAACTGACGAACGGTCCTCATGGCAACTCCAGCTTGAAAGGTTGGCTGGATGCTCGGTCCTGCGTGCCGCGGCGGCAATAAGTCGTTTGCCGGAGGTGGGGCCGGAACGGCGCGCGAACGGCGGGCTCAGAAGCGCCCGGCCTGATAGCGCTGGCCGAGCACGCTCTGCAGCGTCTGCACGACGCCGAACGCATTCTTGAGCTGGCCGCGTTCGAAGTTCGACAGTTCGTCCGGCTTCAGGAAGTTGTCAGCACCGCCACCACCCGCCATCTGGCGCGCCTGGTGCTGGATGCGCAGCGTGGCGATGTATTCGAGCGCGTCGCGCAGATCGTGCGCGCTCTGTTCGCTGATTTCGCCGCTGGCTGCGGCAACGGCCAGCCGGTCATGCGTGTTTACCGCGGCGTGGCCGCCGGCCAGCGCATAGACGCGCGCCAGATCGACGATGGGCACGATGCCGCTGTGCTTCAGATCCAGCGTGCCCCGGTGTTCGCCCGAGCGCAGCGTCGACATGCGGTTGAACAGGCCGAGCGGCGGCTGGTGCTTCAGCGCATTGCCCACCATGTAGGCGAGGAAGATGCGGTTGCCACGCGTGCGCGCCAGCACATCCTCGCGCAGCGTTTCGAGCAGCGCGGTCTGTCCGTGGATGGCGCGCAGGTCGAAAAACACGCAGGTGAGCATCAGCGCCTTGGGTTCCGGTTCCGCCGTCCACTTGCGGAAGTACTGCGCCCAGCGCGCCTTCGGCTGCCGCCACAAGTCGGTCATCGCCATCATCTCGCCCGGACAGTGGATGTAGCCGCAGGCGTCGAGACCGTCGCACACGAAGGTGGCCAGCGCGCGGAAGTACTCGCCGTGCGCGACCGGATCGTAGGCGTCGTCGATGACCAGACAGTTGTCCTGGTCCGACTTCGCCGTCTGTTCGTTGCGCGCCTGCGACCCGGCGGCCACCCACACGTAACCGACCGGCGGCGGACCGAATTGCGCTTCGCCCAGCTGCAGCAGACGGCAGGTCAGCGCATCGGTGATGGCAGTGATGATGTGACCGGTGCTGTAGGCGGTAGCGCCGGCGCCGGCCAGACTTTGCTGCAGGGCGCGCACCTGCAGGGCGGCCTCGGCCAGCCCCTCGACACTCGTCTGCTTGTAGATGTCGCCCGCCAGATGCACCGCCGACAGATTCTGCTGCGCGCTGACGTCGGTCGCCGTGATCATGCCGACCACGCTGTCGCCGTCCATCACCGGCACGTGGTGGATGTTGTGGCGCGCCATCAGCAGCAGGGCGTCGAAGGCCGGCTTGCGCACATCCATCGTCAGCGGATCAAGCGTGGCGATGTCGAGCACCGGCCGCGCGCTGTCCAGCCCCTGCGCGACGACGCGGTTGCGCAGGTCGCGGTCGGTCACCACGCCGATCAGCCGGCCCGCGTCGACCACCAGCACCGACGACACGCGCTGCGCGCTCATCTGCGTCGCCGCATCGCGAATGGTGGTCGCGGGCGACACGGTGATCGGCGCGCGCCGGATCAGGCTGCGCACCGGCGTAGTGATCAGGTTCAGGTGCGGATCGCTGCTGTGCGCGGCATCGGGCAGGGCGGGGAGCTCGGATGTCATCGGATTCCGTTCTTCGATTCGTGAGGGGGCAGCAACAGCATCATCGCGCTGAACGGCTGCTTGCGCGACCTCGCGGCCTCAATTCAATTTACTTTTTTATAATTTATTTAATGATATATTGTTTGGATGGGCAGCACATCCGATACGACCATCGATCTCGACACGCTGCGCGCCACTGCCGGCCGTGCCTGCGCACTGCTGCGCGTACTGGCGCATGATGACCGGCTGATCCTGCTGTGCCAGCTGGCGCAGAGCGAACACTCGGTGGGCGAACTCGAAACACGGCTCGGCATTGCGCAACCCACGCTGTCGCAGCAGCTGGGCGTGTTGCGGCGCGAAGGGCTGGTCAGCACGCGGCGCGACGGCAAGCACATCCATTACCGCATCGCCAGCGACGACGCACTGGCGCTGCTGCACACCCTGCATGCGCGCTTCTGCGCAGCGCCACACGGAGAACACACATGAACATTGCCTGGGACGCCTTCACGCCCTGGACTTCGCTGGCCGGCGGCGCGCTGATCGGCCTCGCGGCTGCGCTGCTGATCCTGGGCAGCGGCCGCATCGCCGGCATCAGCGGCATCGTGGGCGGACTGTTCAAACCGGCTGCGGGTGACATGGGCTGGCGGGTCGCGTTCGTCGTCGGCCTGCTCGCGGCGCCGCTGGTGTGGGGCCTGTTCGCCGCCCTGCCCGCTGTGCAGTCCGACGCCGGCACCGCGACGCTGGTCATCGCCGGACTGCTGGTCGGCGTCGGCACCCGCTACGGCTCGGGCTGCACCAGCGGTCATGGCGTGTGCGGACTGTCGCGGTTGTCGCCGCGTTCGCTGGTGGCCACGCTGGCCTTCATGGGTGCCGGTTTCGTCACCGTCTATGTCGTCCGTCATCTGGCCGGAGCCTGACATGAAAACCTTCGTCGCCCCGTTCATCGCCCTTTTCGCCGGACTCGTGCTGGGCATCGGCCTGCTGCTGTCGGGCATGGCCAATCCGGCCAAGGTGATTGCCTTCCTCGACCTCGCCGGTCCGTGGGACCCGTCGCTGGCGTTGGTCATGGGCGGCGCCATTGCGGTGGCCTTCCCCGCCTTCACGTGGGCGAAGTCACGCACCGTGGCCTGGTCGGGCGAACGCCTGCAACTGCCGACCGCGCGCCAGATCGATGCGCCGCTGGTGCTCGGCAGTCTGACCTTCGGAGTCGGCTGGGGCTTGGCAGGATACTGCCCGGGACCGGCGCTGGTGTCGCTCGGGATGGCATCGCAGCCGGCCATCGTGTTCGTTGTCGCAATGGGGGTCGGCATGGCAGCCCACGCCCTGCTCACGCGGCCAAAGGCGTAAGCAGGTAGTCGATCAGCGCGCGCACGCTGGCGATGCGCTGGCCGAAAGGCAGCGCGCCGCGGCCGCGGAAGAACAGACCGGTTTTCAGGTCACCGCGCAGGGCGGCGGCCAGCTGGTGGTCAATGCAGAACTGGCCCCAGCCGACCAGACCGTCGCGCAGACCGCACTGCGCCAGGCAATCGAAGTGCTTGGCGCAGCGCGAGCGCTCATGCACCACGGCCTGCGTGCGCGCCAGCACCGCCAGATACTTCTGCAGCCAGGGCGTGCGCACGGCGCGCGCCGGCAGGCCGGCCACGCTGGTGAATTCGACCAGATCGTCGTCGCCGGCGTCGGCCAGAACATGCTTGAAGGCGTCCGAGGCGTCACATTCTTCGGTCACGGCGAAAGCGGTGCCGAACTGCACCGCCGCTGCACCCAGCGACTGCATGCGCCGGATGTCGTCATGTGTGCGCAGGCCGCCGGCCACGATCAGCGGCACACGGCCTTCCAGCCCCGCGCTGCGCAGCCAGGCCAGGGTTTCCGGCAGCACGCGCTCGAAATCGAAACGCTCGTTCGACACGTCGGCCACCTTGGCAGCACCGAGGTGACCGCCGGCCCAGCCCGGATGTTCGAGCACGATGGCATCGGGCACGCGCTGCTTGCGTTCCCACTTGCGCACCACCAGCTGCACGCCACGCGCATCCGACAGGATGGGGATCAGCGCTGCAGAGGGGTGTTCGCGTGCGAGGTCGGGCAGATCGAGCGGCAGGCCGGCGCCGACCACCACGGCGTCGATGCCGCATTCGAGCGCGCAGCGCACCTGCGCCGCGTAGTCACTCACTGCGCGCATCACATTCACGGCCAGAAGACCGTTGCCGCCGGCGATCTGTCGTGCGGCGCGAATTTCGCGCGCCAGCGCTTCCAGATTGTCAGCGTTGATTTCGGTTTTCGCATGCTCGCCCGACAGGCCGCGCGTGCGTGCCATCAGATCGGGATGCAAGCGACGCAGATCGACCGACGAAATCGTGCCGACGGCGCCCAGTGCGGCGACCGTGCCGGCGAGCCGGTGCGCCGATACGCCAACGCCCATGCCGCCCTGCACGATGGGCAGCAGAGAGCGACCGGCGAGCTTCAGTGGCGCAAGACCGCTGTTGCGCAGTCGATCGACAGGGCATCCGGAAGGAAGCGGCGCAGCCGGAGCGGCTGCGGGGGGCGGGAGGATTGCAGTCGGCGTTTCTGTCATGGCAGAGCAGGGGACGGGTGGCGGCAGATGGGCTGCGCCACCTTAACCGTCCGTCTGCCGCCCGGGCTTGACCTTGCTCAAGCCCGGGTGCCGATGTGTTACAGCCGTGTTTCAGCCACGACGACGCCGCGCGGCGAGACCGATCAGGCCCAGACCCGCCAGCAGCATGGCGTAGGTTTCGGGTTCCGGCACCGGCGTGATCGAGAACAACGAGGTCGTGCCCGACACCTCGTTTGCCGTCGCGAGGAAGTACTTGCCACCGAATTCATAGGCTGAAAGACCTTCCGGCGACACCGAATCCGCGTCGACGATGAAATCGACGAAAGTGGCTGCCGTCGGATTGGTCACGTCGTAGATCGCGATGACGCTCTCTTTCGACCGTTCGAAGCCGATGAAGGCCAGCGTGCGGTCACCGAGTTCGAGCACCGTCACGCCTTCGGGTTCGACGCCCTTGTTGTCGCTGCGGCCGTCGTCGATCAGCGCCGGAAAGGCGGCAAACAGGCGCGCTTCCAGATCGTTGCCGCTGTCGAACACCTGGTTGCCGTCCTCGTCGAGGATGGAGAAGGAGCGACCGCCGAAGATGTGAATCTGGTCGTAATCACCGTCGCCGTCGAGATCGCCACCCGAGGTGGTGGCCGTCAGGCGGCCGAGATTGCTGTTCGCCTTCAGCGCGGCGGCATCCGGGAAAACCGTCGGGTCGAGCTTGTAGCTGCTCGAACCAACACGCACTTCCTCGTTGAATTCGCCATCGACGAAATCTTCCAGATTGCGCGAATCGCCTTCGTTGGCGGTGATGTAGTACGTCTTGCCGCCCGACGCATACGACGCGATCGCGTCCGGCATGTACATGCCGAACACCGGCGCGTTGCGGTAGTTGCCGGCCAGTTGGCTGTTGCCAGGGCCGTCGCGGTCCGAGGTGTCGAGTTCGTTGCCGGGCAGGCTGTGATCCTTCAGGCCGAGCGAAGTGACCGACACGATCTGCTGCGACATGAGGTCGATCTTGGCGACCGCGTTGGCTTCCTGCAGCGTCACCATGGCGAACTGGCCATCCTTCGACAGCGCGATGTACTCCGGCTCCCAGTCGATCGACGGCTTGCTGCCGGGCGTCACGACGCGGCCCAGGCCGGTGGTGCCGTCATAGCCGGCAAAGCCCAGCGTGGTGACCGAATCCTTCGTGGTGTCGATGATGCTGATCGAGCCGCGCGCTTCAATCGTTTCGAAACCCGTGCGGGCCAGCGGCTCGCCTTCGTTGGCGGTCATGATGCGGCCGTCGGCGGTGAAGGTGACCATGTCGGGCAGCGCGCCCACCAGATAGCTCTGCTGGAAGCTGCGGCTGGTGGTGTCATAGGTCAGCACCGAACCGGCATCGGTCTTGACCGGCGCGGCGATGGCGAAGGCGGCAACACCGTTGCGGATGGCGACGCTGTTCAGTTCGCCGAAGGCGGTGGTGTCGATGTGCTGCACGAAGCTGCCGGTGGCGGCATTCAGGATGTCCACACCCTTGAGCCCACCCACCCACAGTTCATTGTTCAGGCTGTCGAAAGCGAGGATTTCCGACGTCTGGCCCTCGACGCTGGTGCCGGCGCCGTGCTCGAAGGTCCACAACTTTTCCCAGCCGGCCGCCTGCACGACCGGTACGAACAGCGCCGCAATCGCGGCGGCCGCAATCTTTCTGACCATTATTGATTCTCCTGTTGTCAGCAGGCCGGCAGTCCGGCCGCATTGACCCGACACGACAACAGGGGAAGATTGCAGACGTGTTACAGCACTGTCACGTCACTGAAATTTACATTCATTCGTGCGCAAACCGGATCGGGCCATGTGGGTTCCGGCAGTGGGAGTGGCCCTCTGGGAGCGGCGATCCACTGCTGGCCCTGCCTGGTCGGCCGGCTTCGCGGGCGGCGAGCAGTGAGGTTTTTGTGGGAGCGGCGGCCTCGCCGCGATGCGCACTTTGCAATACGACCATCGCTGCACGATCGCGGCGAGGCCGCCGCTCCCACAGGGCCGCTCCCACAGGGCGGCACCCGCTGCCGCTCAGCTCGCCGCCTCGTACTCCGACATCGGCGGGCAGGTGCACACGAGGTTGCGGTCGCCGGCGACGTTGTCGACGCGCGCGACCGGCGGCCAGTATTTGTCGCGGTCGATCGACGGGTGCGGGAAGAAGGCTTCGCGGCGGCCGTACGGGCGGTTCCACTGGTCGGCGATCAGCAGCTCGTGAGTGTGCGGCGCGTGCTTGAGCAGGTTGTCTTCGCGGTCGGCACGGCCGGCTTCGATTTCGGCGATTTCGGCCCGGATGTGGATCATCGCGTCGCAGAAGCGGTCGATCTCGGCGCGATTCTCGCTCTCGGTCGGCTCGATCATCATCGTGCCCGGCACCGGGAAGGACACGGTCGGTGCATGGAAGCCGTAGTCCATCAGCCGCTTGGCGACGTCCTCCACCGTGATGCCGCAGGCGTCCTTGATGGCGCGCAGGTCGATGATGCATTCGTGCGCCACGCGGCCATGCTTGCCGCTGTAAAGGATCGGCGCGGCCTTTAGGAGGATGGCAACTCGGCTCACCCGCGTGAGACAGACGGCTTTATGTGAACATATCTGTTGAAAGTCCCTGCTAACCTATGCCGTCCGACGCTTGCAACAGCAAACAATACGGCAGACTTCGCTTTCTCGCGCCGTGCGCAGGCGATTGACAGCATCGCTTAACCGTACCAGGGATCAGAGAAACTAGAAGATGCGGCTTGAAAATCTACGTCTCCGAAACTTCCGTGGCTTTAACGACCGTGCATTTCATTTTCACCCCGAGTTCAATCTTATCGTGGGCGAAAATGGTGCCGGCAAGACTTCAGTGCTCGAAGCTGCAGCCGTGGCCATTGCGTCATGGTTACTGGGCATTCGTGGTCATGACGCACGAAACATCCGTAAGCGCGACATCCGCGTGATTCGTGATGAGGTCGAAGGTCGCTACCGTGAATTGCCACAATACCCCGTGAGCATCGACGCCACGGGGTATATCGAGATTGCACGTGCCGCGCGCGAGAAAAATGGCGGCGAGGTTCTCTTCTTGACACCCGAAAATCCCAGCAAACCAAATCCTCGTGAACAGAGGCTGACCTGGAGTCGCTCGCTTGAGAGTGCTGATGGCCGAACTACAAGGTCGGGAGCCGGTAGTCTGAAGACCATTGCCTCAAAAATGGAAATAGCCGCACTTAACCGACAACCATACGTACTCCCTTTGCTTCGCTATTTTAGCGCTGGGCGTCTGTGGGAATCGGTTCGCGACACCGACAAAAGAGCGCTGAGCAAGCATAAGGGGAAACAACCTGCTGAACTAGCAGAGAACGCTGACGAGATTGACCGTTATCTCTTCGACCGAAGCCTTTTATCGGAGCCATTTTATGGATATCGGATGAGTGTTGATGGTCGTTGCAACCCTTCGGATCTAATCCGATGGATGGCCTTCGAACGACGTAACGAAATGGAAGATGGCAACACTTCGACCGCACTTGCGCTTGTCTACAAAGCAGTCGGAAATCTCATGCCCGAAGCCGCAACAGTTCGATACAGCGGAAAATTGGAGACGCTTGTACTCCATAAGCGCAACGGGCAAGAGCTTACTTTTGAAGAACTTAGTGACGGCTACCGCAACATCGTTGCAATCGTAGCCGACCTGGCAATCAAAGCAGCCATGTTGAATCCGCAGCTGGCGGAAAAGGCCCTTGAACTGACGCCGGGGGTCGTCTTGATTGATGAATTAGACCTTCACCTTCATCCTAGGTGGCAACGCCGTGTAATAGAAGATTTGCGGCGCACCTTTCCTAAAGTGCAGTTCATCTGCACAACGCACTCACCTTTCCTCATTCAGTCGTTGCGTTCTGGTGAAGAACTTATCGTAATGGATGGACAGCCGACCGCTAACCTTTCGGACATGTCTGTTGAGGAAATTGCGCGAGGCATTATGGGCGTTACAACCCCGCAGGTAAGTGCGCGTTATGACGAGATGAAAGACGTAGCATTTAAGTATCTCGAAACGCTTGAAGAAGCTGCCAAGGCACCAGCTGAAAAACTTGCGGAATACAAGGAACGCCTCGCAACCTCAGTGGCGCCATACGCGGACAATCCAGCATTCCAAGCATTTCTCGAGATGAAGCGTGCAGCGAAGTTGGGGGAGTAAAACTTGCGTCCTGTACGTCGAGACATTTCGCCCCGGACCAGTGACTTTTCCTCATATTCCGACGCACAAACGGATCTCGTTGCTCGCCTTGGAATCTACTGTAGTTACTGCGAGCGACGCGTTGCCACGCAACTTGCCGTAGAGCACATCCAGCCCAAAGGCTTGGCCGCCTATGCCCATCTGATTGGACGCTGGGAAAACTACCTCCTTGGCTGTGTGAATTGCAACTCAACAAAGAAGGACAAAGATGTTCATCTCGAACGCATACTGCTTCCGGATCGTGACAACACCTTCGCCGCATTTACCTACCACCCCGATGGCAGCATAACGCCATCACCGAGTGCCGTGTCCAAAGGCTTGGAAGACATGGCCAGAAGAACGCTGCAACTCACCGGACTTGACCGGAGCATTTCCATCGCACTGGATGAGAATGGCAAACAAGTAGCTCTCGATCGGGTCGCCCAGCGAATGGAGGTGTGGGCAGTCGCCGACGAAGCAAGGTCCGATGTAACCAATAGCCCAGGCAATGATGCCGTAAGGCGGGGTGCCGTCAGGACTGCGCAGGGCTACGGTTTTTTCAGCATCTGGATGACGATTTTCGAGGCCGACACGGATATGCGAAATCGTCTGGTCGATGCATTTTCTGGGACACGTCAAAGTGAGTGCTTTGACGTTGGTTCCGCTGCATCCATATCGCCTGCACCGAATCCTGATGGGCTGCCACATGGTGGAAAAATATGAGGCGTTTTTTCGAAGAATGTTCTTTTCACGCTATGGAAGAGGGATTTTCGCTTCGTCCAGCACAGAAAGAATGGCAGCCGTGCAGCTCAAGGTGTTTCGGAAACTAATTTGGTTCGTAGTTCGCGTCACAGGCCGGATTTCCGGCCTGTGTTCATTTAGGGTCAAACTGGCTCAGGCCGCCTCGTACTCCGACATCGGCGGGCAGGTGCACACGAGGTTGCGGTCGCCGGCGACGTTGTCGACGCGCGCGACCGGCGGCCAGTATTTGTCGCGGTCGATCGACGGGTGCGGGAAGAAGGCTTCGCGGCGGCCGTACGGGCGGTTCCACTGGTCGGCGATCAGCAGCTCGTGAGTGTGCGGCGCGTGCTTGAGCAGGTTGTCTTCGCGGTCGGCACGGCCGGCTTCGATTTCGGCGATTTCGGCCCGGATGTGGATCATCGCGTCGCAGAAGCGGTCGATCTCGGCGCGATTCTCGCTCTCGGTCGGTTCGATCATCATCGTGCCGGGCACCGGGAAGGACACGGTCGGTGCATGGAAGCCGTAATCCATCAGACGCTTGGCGACGTCCTCCACCGTGATGCCGCAGGCGTCCTTGATGGCGCGCAGGTCGATGATGCATTCGTGCGCCACGCGGCCATGCTTGCCGCTGTACAGGATGGGGTAATGCGGCGCCAGGCGGTGCGCGATGTAGTTCGCATTCAGGATGGCGACCTGGGTGGCGCGGCGCAGGCCGGCCGCCCCCATCAGCGCGATGTAGGCCCACACGATGGGCAGGATGCTGGCTGAGCCCCATGGTGCGGCAGATACCGTGCCGATGGTGCCGTCCGCCCCGGCCACCGGATTGACGCCCTGCACCACCGGATGGTCTGGCAGGAAGGGCGCGAGGTGCGGTGCCACGCCGATCGGCCCCATGCCGGGCCCGCCGCCGCCGTGCGGAATGCAGAAGGTCTTGTGCAGGTTCAGGTGACACACGTCGAAACCGATGTCGCCCGGACGCACCAGACCGACCATGGCGTTCATGTTGGCGCCATCCATGTAGACCTGACCACCGTGCGTGTGGATGAGCGCGCAGATGTCGCGCACGCCTTCCTCGAACACCCCGTGCGTGGACGGGTAGGTCATCATCAGCGCGGCCAGGCGGTCGGCATGCTGTTCAGCCTTTGCCTTCAGGTCGGCGGCGTCGATATTGCCCAGCGCATCGCAGGCGACCACGACCACCTCCATGCCGGCCAGCACCGCGCTGGCCGGATTGGTGCCGTGCGCCGACGCCGGAATCAGGCACACGTTGCGATGCAGGTCGCCGCGCGTGCGGTGGTATTTGCGGATCACCAGCAGGCCGGCGTATTCGCCCTGCGAACCGGCGTTCGGCTGGAACGACATCGCGGCGAAGCCGGTGATTTCGCACAGCCGCTCTTCCAGTTCCTCGAACAGCTGCTGATAGCCCTGCGCCTGTTCCAGCGGCACGAAGGGATGCAGCGCGGCGAACAGCCGGTAGGTGACCGGCGTCATTTCGGTGGTCGAATTGAGCTTCATCGTGCACGAGCCGAGCGGAATCATCGCCCGGTCGAGCGCGATGTCGCGCGTGGCCAGCCGGCGCAGGTAACGCATCATTTCCGTCTCGGAGTGATAGCGGTTGAACACCGGGTGGCTCAGGATGGCGCTGTCGCGCTGCAATGCCGACGGAATGCAGTCGATCACGCGCGCATCGAGCTGCGCCAGGTCGAGCAGCGTATCGGCGCGCGTTGCGAACACCGCCAGCAGGTTCTTCAGCTCGCTGCGACGCGACGTTTCGTCGAAGGTGGCCGACAGGTGGTCCGCATCGATCACGTGCAGATTGAAACCAGCGGCGCGGGCGCGCGCCGAGATGCGGCGTGCGACACCCGGCACGCGTACCTGCACCGTGTCGAAGAAGCAGTCATGCACGACGTCGAAGCCGAGTTCGCGCAGGCCGAGCGCGAAAATCGTCGCCATGCGGTGCACCCGGTCGGCGATCGTGCGCAGGCCTTTCGGGCCGTGATACACCGCGTAGAACGCGGCAATCACCGCCAGCAGCACCTGTGCGGTGCAGATGTTGCTGTTCGCCTTCTCGCGCCGGATGTGCTGTTCGCGCGTCTGCAGCGCCATGCGCAGCGCCGGCTTGCCGAGGGCGTCGGTCGATACGCCGATGATGCGGCCGGGCATCTGCCGCTTGTGTTCGTCGCGGCAGGCGAAGAAGGCGGCATGCGGGCCACCGTATCCCATCGGCACGCCGAAGCGCTGCGCGCTGCCCAGCACGATGTCCGCGCCCATCCCGGCAGCGCCCATCGCGCCCGGCTCCTTCAGCAGCACCAGTGCCAGCGGATCGGCCGCGATGGCCGACAGCGCGCCGACCGCGCGGGCGGCGGCGATCACCGGTTCCGGATCGCGCAGCCGGCCGCTCGAACCGGGATAGCTCACCAGCACGCCGAAGTAGTCGCCCTCGACGCCAGCCCATGGATCGCACACGACGACTTCGATGCCCAGCGGCTCGGCGCGTGTGCGTACTACGGCCAGCGTCTGCGGGTGGGTGTCGCCATCGACGATGAAGCGCGGCGACTTCACCTTTGAAACGCGATGCGCCATCGTCATCGCCTCGGCCGCCGCGGTCGCCTCGTCGAGCAGCGACGCGTTGGCGACCGGCAGGCCGGTCAGGTCGATCACCATCTGCTGGAAGTTCAGCAGCGCCTCCAGCCGGCCCTGCGAAATCTCCGCCTGATAGGGCGTGTAGGCGGTATACCAGCCCGGGTTCTCGAGCACGTTGCGCTTGATGACATTGGGCGTGATGGTGTCGTGGTAGCCCATGCCGATCAGGCTGGTGTGCAGTTCATTGCGCGCGAACATGCGACGCAGCGCGTCATCGACGACGCGCTCGGAGCGCGGCGGCGGCAGGTTCAGCGACGTATCCGACAGGATGTCGGCCGGAATGGTCTGCGCGATCAGTTCATCGAGGCTGCCCACATCGAGCGATGCCAGCATGACCGCGAGGTCGCGTTCATCCGGTCCGATGTGCCGGCCGATGAAATCGCCGCGGTCTTCCAGTGTTTCGAGGGTGGGGCGCTTGTTCATGTTCAACAGTCCTTTCCGGGCCGCTTTTGGCAGTCCCTGTCTGAAGGTACCGGTCGCCGCCCCCCGTGAAGGGCGTTGACCGGAGTCGAGTGGGCAAAGTGTGACGGTTCAGCGTTGGTAGCGGGTGGGAACGAAAGGCATGGAGGTGAGGGAAACGGACACCGACTGTCCGCGAGAATCGATGTGCAGCGCTTCGCCGGACAGTTTCACCGCCCGGTCGAGATAGCCCATGGCAACCGGCCGACCCAGCGTCGGACTGTGGTTGCCGCTGGTGATGACGCCGACTTCGCGGCCGTCGACGCCGAGCAGCTTCGTACCGGCGCGCTGCGGCGCGCGGCCGTCAGGCAACAGTCCGACGCGCACGCGCGCCGGCGGTTCCTGGAATTCGCCGAGCACGACGGCCGCGCCGGGAAAGCCGCCCGCGCGCGCCCCACCCGCGCGGCGCGCGGCGCCCACCGCCCAACCGATCGAGGCCGATACCGGCGTCGTCGTGTCGTCGATGTCATTGCCGTACAGGCACATGCCGGCCTCCAGACGCAGTGTGTCGCGCGCGCCCAATCCGGTCCAGCGCACGCTTTCGTGGTCGAGCAGGCGCTGCGCAAACGCGGCGGCCGACGCAGCAGGCAACGAAATTTCGAAGCCGTCCTCGCCGGTGTAGCCACTGCGGCTGATACGCAGCGGCACTTCGCCGGACGACGCAGTGCGCACATCCAGAAAGCGCATGCCGGCCACGTCAACCAGCGGCTGCAGCACGCTTTCGGCGAGCGGACCCTGCAGCGCGAGCAGCGCAAGGTCTTCGCGCAGCTTGTAACTGCAATCAGCGCCCGGCGGGTGTGCCGCGAGCCAGGCCAGCACGTCGGCGCAGCGCGAGGCGTTGCACACCACGTGAACGCCGTCGCCCAGCCGCTGAATCATCAGGTCGTCGATGAGGCCGCCGGCCGTGTTGGGCAGCAGCGAATAGGTCTGCCGGCCGGGCGCCAACCCCGCCAGATCGGCGGTGGTCAGCGATTCCAGCCAGGCGCAGGCGCCACTGCCGGTGACGTCGATCTGCCCCATGTGCGATACGTCGAACAGCCCGGCCTGGCTGCGCGTATGCAGATGTTCCTGGAGGATGCCCGGCGCGTACTGGATCGGCATCGACCAGCCGGCGAACGGCACCATCTTCGCGCCGGCTGCGAGGTGAAGGTCGTGGAAAGGCGTGCGCTGCAGTGCGGCCTGATCCGGGATTGCCATCGTCAGAATCTCCTGGGTGGCGGACCGGAGGGTGACCGGTCCGCGGGTCTGTCGGCCGGGTAGGCCAGCGAGGGCGCGATGATGCCACGCTCGGCCGGCACGCAACGCATGCGGTCCCATATTGACGCGACCCGTTTATTAACTGAACATTCAGTCATTAAAAGCGCATCACCCCATGTCAGAGCACTCGCCCCTGCTTCCCGTTCCGCACGCCACCGATGTGCACGCTGCCGACGCGCACCCGCTGGTCCGGCGCGGCCGCCCGGCACTGGTCGACCCGGCCACCCTGGTAGCGTGTGCGCTCGACCTGTTCGTCGAAAAGGGTTATGCGGCGACCCGCCTCGAAGACGTGGCGCTCGCCGCCGGCGTATCGAAAGGCACGCTCTATCTGTATTTCGATTCCAAGGCCGCACTGTTCGCCGCCGTCGTGCGCCAGGGACTGGTGCCGGCCCTGGCCGGCGGCGAAGCGCTGCTGGACAGCCATCGCGGCAGCGGCGCCGATCTGATGCGCGAACTGCTGTGGGGCTGGTGGCGACTGATCGGCGCAACGCGGCTGGGCGGGCTGCCCAAGCTGATGGTGGCCGAAGCACGCAACTTCCCGGACATCGCCGAGCTCTACCACCGCGAAGTGATGGCGCGCGGCTGTGCGCTGATCCGGCGCGCCATCGATTACGGCCACGCGCGCGGCGAATTCCGCGTGGCCGGCGACCCCTGCACGGTGCAGGCCGTCATGGCACCGCTGCTGCTCCGCGTGCTGATGAAACATTCCTTCGGCTGTGTCGATCACGCTGCGCCCGCCGATGACCCGTCGGCGGCCGCGCAGGCGGAGTCGACCGACATCGCCGCTTCCATCGAATTCGTCATCCGGGCGCTCGAACATGACTGACTTGCACCGGCAGGCCGCACGCGCCGCCGCGTTCTGCCTCGGCTTTGCCGCCTGCGCCTGCCATGCGCAGACCGCGGCTGCGCCCTCGCCCACGGTCGCCTTCAAGACCTTCGCCGAGGTCGCCACCTACCCCGGACGCGACGCGCCGGCGCAGGCGGTGGCGTTGAACCGCACCCAGCTCGCGGCCGAAGTGAGTGCCCGCGTGGCATCGACGCATGCCGACCCGGGCGAGCGGGTGAACAAGGGGCATGTGCTGGTACGGCTCGACACGCGTGACTACCAGCTTGCTCTGGAACGCGCGCGGGCGCAGCTGAAGGCGGCCGAGGCGCGTCTGGCGCAGGCCGACGCGCAATTGCGCCGCACGCGCGCGCTGCAGGCACAGAACTTCGTGTCGCCCGAGGCGCTGACCCAGCGCGAAACCGAAGTCGAAGTGGTGCGCGCCGACGTGTCGGTGGCTGCCAATGCGGTCGATCTGGCACAGCGCAATCTGGACAAGTGCGTGCTGCGCGCGCCTTACGACGCCATCGTGCGCACGCGCGACGCGTCGGCCGGTTCGCTGGCCGGCGCCGGCATGGTGCTGATGACGCTCGAGGATGCGACGCGGGTCGAGGTGAGCGCCCGCGTGGCGCCGCGCGACCTGGCGTCGCTGCGCGCGGCGAAGTCGGTCGAGTTCGTGTCGCCGGCCGGACGCAGCGCGGTGCGCATCGCCCGCGTGTCGCCGGCCATCGACGACGCCAGCCGCACGCATGAGGTGCGCGCCGCCTTCACCGGCGCGCGTGCGCCGGCGGGGGCCGAAGGCCGTCTCGCCTGGACCGATCCGGCGCCGCACGTGCCGGCCGAACTGGTGACCCGGCGCGACGGCAGCGGCAGCAGCCTGCTCGGCGTATTCGTGCTGCGCGACGGCGTCGCCCGCTTCGTCGAACTGCCAGGGGCGCAGGAAGGCCGCCCCGCGGCGAGCACCCTGCCCGCCGATGCGCGCATTGCGACCGACGGCCGCAACAGCCTGCGCGACGGACAGAAAATGCCATGAGCGCCTACGCGCGTTTCATCAGCAATCATCCGCTGGCCAACATCACCTTCGTCGTGGTGCTGCTGCTCGGCCTGATCAGCTACCTCGGGCTGCCGCGCGAGCAGGACCCGGAAATCAATTTCAACTGGGTGCAGATCACCGCCGCCCTGCCCGGCGCGTCGCCGGAAGACGTCGAGAAGCGGGTGCTGCAGCCGCTTGAGGATGCGATCAAGAACGTGTCCGACATCCGCTTCATTTCGTCGGCGGCGCGCGACGGACTGGCCGGCATCCTGGTGCGTTTCGACGACATCGAGCCAGCGGTGTTCGACAAGCGCATCAATGACCTGCGGCGCGAGATACAGAACAAGGCGCGGGCCGAACTGCCGGTCGAGGCGAAGGAACCGCAGATCATCGAGGTGACCAGTTCGAACGGTTTCCCCACCGCACAGGTGCTGCTGACCGGTCAGGCGGATGACGAGGTGCTGCGCGCCATCGGGCGCGAACTGCGCACCGATCTGGAACGCATGCGCGGCGTCGACCGCGTGTTCGCGCTCGGCCTGCACGACCCGGAACTGCGCATCGAGTACTCACCTCAGGCGGCGCAGGCTCGCGGCCTGCTGCCGACCGACATCGCCGATGGCGTGGCCGGCTGGTTCCGCGATGTGTTTGCCGGCCGGCAGCGCGCCGGCGAGCAGGAATGGCTGGTGCGCGTGGTCGGTCAGGACGCCGATCCTGCCTGGCTGGCCGATGTCGGCGTCACCGCGTCGGCCCGGGGTGGCGCGATGGTGAAGCTCGACGAGGTGGCGGGCGTGGTGCGGGCGCGTGCCCGGCCGACCCAGATGGTGTCATCCGGCGGACAGGCCAGCGTGCTGTTTTCGGTCAGCAAGAAGGCCGGCGTGAACACGCTGGCCATGGTCGAGCGCATCAGCGACTACGTCGAACGCAAGAATGAAGTGCTGGCGCAGCAGGGTCTGAAGCTCGAACTGATGGACGACCAGACGGTACCGACGCGCGAAGCCATTTCCATCATGGAATGGAATGCGCTGTTCGGCCTGATGTGCGTCATCGGACTGTGCTGGGTCTTTCTCGGTACGCGCATCGCGCTGCTGGTCGGGCTCGGCGTACCGTTCTCGCTCGCCGGCACCTTCGCCGTACTGTCCGCCACCGGCGACACGCTGAACATTTCGGTGCTGCTGGGCGTGGTGATTGCGCTCGGCATGCTGGTGGACGATGCCGTGGTAGTGGTCGAAGCGATCTACTACCGGCTGCAGCGCGGCGCCTCGCCAATCGAGGCAGTCGCCGACGGCGTGCGCGAGGTGTGGACGCCGGTCGTCGCCTCGGTCGCCACGACGATGGCCGCCTTCCTGCCACTGATGCTGCTGCCCGGCATCGTCGGCGACTTCATGTTCGTCATTCCCTTCGTCGTGACCCTGGCGCTTGCGATCAGCCTGATCGAGGCGTTCTGGATGCTGCCGGCGCACGTGCTGTCGCTCGGCCCGGTGGCACGCGCACCCGGCCGCGAACAGCGCGCGCGCATCGCCTTCACGCGCGTGCTGCGCCACCGCTACGCGCAGGCGCTGGCCTGGGCGGTGCGCCACTGGATCGTGCTGTGCCTCATCGTTGCGTCGCTGATCGCCGGCGCCATCGGCGCGGCCGCGACCGGCCTGATCCGGGTGCAGTTCTTCGCGTTCGACCCGATGCGCATCTTCTACGTCAATGTCGACATGCCGGCAGGCAGCCCGATCGGCGCCACCCTGGCGCGGGTCGAACAGCTCGAAACCGAAGTGCGCCGGCAGATGCTGGAAGGCGAGGCGCGCCGCATCGCGTCGATCGCGGGCGCCAAGTTCACCGATGCCGAAGCCCTGTTCGGCGATTCCTACGGCCAGGTGGTGGTCGCGCTGCTGCCGCGTGCCGGGGACGGACGCGAAGTGGGCGACATGGTCGAGGGCATGCGGGCCGCCGTCACCGCCCTGCCCGGTCCCGGCACGGTCAGCTTCACCCAGCTGTCAGGCGGGCCACCGGTGCAGAAGCCGGTGAAGATCCGCGTACGCGGCGACGACCTGGCGGAGCTGCGCGCGGCGACTGCCGAGGTGCGGCGCATCCTCGAATCGATGGACGGCACGCGCGACATCACCGACGACGACACGCCCGGCCGCCCGCAACTGGCACTGAGACTGGATCGCGACGCGCTGCGCGACGCCGGTCTGAGCGCATCGCAGGTGGCGCGTGCGGTGCGCCTGCAGGTCGAGGGCGAAATCGTCGCCATCACCCGCGATCAGGGCGCCAAGCTGGAGGTGCGCGTGGCGGCCGCCGGCGTGACCGACGACGACGTGATGCGCGTGCTCGATGCCCCGATCGCACTGCCCGGCGGCGGCGCCACCACGCTGCGTGCGCTGGTCGGCAGCGAATCGACGCGCGGGCCGGGGGTCATCAAGCATTACAACCTGCGCCGCACCATCACGCTGGAAGCCAACCTCGATACCGAAAAGCTCAATTCGATCGGGGTCGCCGAGTCGGTCCGCCTCGCGTGGGAAGCCCAGCGCACCCGCTTCCCGCGTACCGATCTCGACTTTTCCGGCGAACTGGAAGACGTGCAGGAAAGCCTGGACGCGATGAAGGTGCTGTTCCTGCTCGGCATCGGCCTGATCTATCTGATCCTCGCCGCGCAGTTCCGCAGCTACTGGCAGCCGATGATGATTCTGGCCACCGTGCCGCTGGCGTTCACCGGCGTGGCGGTCGGCCTGCTGGTCAGCGGGTCGCCGCTGTCGCTCTACACGCTGTACGGCGTGATCGCGCTGACCGGGATCGTCGTCAATTCGGCCATCGTGCTGATCGACGCCGCCAACGAGCGCCTGAAGGCCGGCATGAGCGTGATGCACGCGGCGATCTACGCAGCGCGCCGGCGCGTCGTGCCCATCATCATCACGACCAGCACGACGGTCGGCGGCCTGTTTTCGCTGGCCGCCGGCATCGGCGGCTATTCGATGCTGTGGGGACCGGTGGCCGGCGCCATCGTGTGGGGACTGGGCGTGGCCACGGTGCTCACGCTGTTCGTGATGCCGGCGCTGTACATCGCGTGCATGCGGCGCAGTGTGCTGCTGCGCCGGGTCGCTGACGCAGCGCAGCAGGCTACAATCACGGCTTGACCGAGGGGATGGAAACAATGGATATCGAGCAGGCTCGCTTCAATATGGTGGAACAGCAGATCCGGCCGTGGGACGTGCTGGATCAGGACATTCTTGATCTGCTGTTCGTCGTCCGACGTGAAAACTTCGTGCCGGCCGCGTTGCGCGACCTGGCCTTCGTGGATACGCCGATTCCGCTCGGCCATGGCGCGGAAATGCTGGAGCCGAAGATCGAAGCCCGCGTGCTGCAGGAACTGCATGTGCGCAGCACCGATACGGCGCTCGAGATCGGCACCGGCTCCGGCTACATGGCCGCACTGCTCGGCGCACGCGCCAGCCAGGTGACGACGGTCGAGATCGAACCGGCGCTGGCCGAGCGCGCGCGCGAAAACCTGATCGCCTCCGGTGCGCTGAACGTGCGTGTCGAAGTCGGCGATGCGGCGCAGGGCTGGCCGGTGCATGCACCGTACGACGTGATCCTGGTGTCCGGCGGCCTGCCGGTGCTGCCGCAGGAACTGGTCGCGCAGCTGCGTCCGGGCGGCCGGCTGATCGCCTTCATCGGCGAAGCACCACTGATGAATGCCACGCTGGTGACGCTGAACGCCGACGGCAGCCAGACGCAGGAAATCCTGTTCGAAACGCTGTTGCCGACGCTGCGCAATGCGCGCGGCGCCCAGCGTTTCGTGTTCTGAGACACCGTCGATGAAGCAGATGACGGTGGCCGAGCTGGCGGCGTGGCTGGCAGAACCGCAGGGTGAGAAGCCGCAGTTGCTCGATGTGCGCGAGGCGCACGAGTGGGCGATCTGCCGGGTCGAAGGCAGCCAGCACATTCCGATGGGCACCATCCCGACGCGCCTCGACGCGCTCGATCCGGCGCGGCCGCTGGTGTGCATCTGCCACCACGGCGGACGGTCGATGCAGGTGGCGATCTTTCTCGAGCGCAATGGCTTCGGCGAGGTGTACAACCTGGCCGGCGGGGTCGACGCCTGGGCACTGCAGGTCGATCCGTCGATGGCGCGGTACTGATGCAATGACCCTGCTGCGGCGTCGGTCGATGTATGCCCTGCTGTCGGCTGCGCTGTCGACGTGTTTCGCATTCAATCCAGCGGCGCATGCGGCCGACGATCTGGTCGCGGTGGCGCGCGCCGCGCTGGCCAACGATGCGCAGTACCAGTCGGCCCGTGCGCAAAGCCTGGCGACCTCGGAAAAGCTGCCGCAGGCGCGCGCCGGCCTGCTGCCCAGCCTGACCGTCAGCGGCACCACGCAATGGAATGACGTGACCGTGAAGCAGCCGGTCAATGCCGCCTCGCAGCACAACTCGCACAACTTCAACTTCCAGCTGACGCAGCCGCTGTTCCGCTGGGCCAACTGGGTGCAGTTCGAACAGGGCAAGCTGCAGGTCGCGGCGGCCGAGGCGCAACTGGCGCAGGCGCGCCAGGACGTGCTGCTGCGCGCCGCCCAGGCCTACTTCGACCTGCTGTACGCACACGACGTGCTGGCATCGATCGAGGCCCAGAAGGACGCCGCGTCGCAGCAGCTCGCGCTGGCGCGCAAGAGCTTCGAAGTGGGCACCGTCACCATCACCGACGTGCATGAAGCGCAGTCGCGCTTCGATCTGGCGAACGCACAGGGCATCGCGGCGGCGAGCGACATCGAAGTGAAGCGCCACGCGCTGTCGCTGATCACCGGCGGCGCACCGGCCGAGCTGCGCCGCATGCGGCGCGACGTCGCTTTCGCGATGCCGGAACCGGCGCGCATGGACGACTGGGTGGAACGCGCGCAGACCGACGGACTGGCAGTGCTGACCCAGCTGGCGAATCAGGAAATCGCGGCGCGCGAAATCGAGCGCCAGCGTGCCGGCCACTATCCGAGCGTCGATCTCGTGGCCACATACGGCCAGAACAAGAACGTGGTCACCTTCGCCGGCAACCCGATATCGAACCAGACCGAAACCGCCACCGTCGGCGTGCAGGTGTCGGTGCCGATCTTCCAGGGTTTCGGGCAGGAATCGCGCGTGCGCGAATCGGCCTACCTGCTCGACCGGGCGCGCGCCGAGGTCGATCTCGCGCGGCGCAACGCCGCGCTGCAGGCACGCCAGGCCTATCTGGGCGTGGCCAACGGCATCGCGCAGACGGCGGCCCTGCGCGCCGCGCAGGTGTCATCGCAGTCCGCGCTGGATTCGAACAAGCTGGGTTATGAGGTCGGCGTGCGCATCAATATCGATGTGCTCAACGCGCAGCAGCAATTGTTCGCCACACGGCGCGACATGGCGAAGGCGCAGTACGACACCATGATTGCGCAGCTCAGGCTGAAAGCCGCTGCCGGCCAGCTCGGCGAAGAGGAAATCGCCGTGGTGAATGCCTTGCTCGAGTAGCGCGCGCCCGCTGCCTTCAGCTTGCGGTGCCGCGGCTGAACCACCACCACGAAAAGCCGATCGCCAGCAGCGCCACCACTGCGATGGCGATGTTCCGCTGCATCGGGTAGCGCTCCAGCTTCACCAGTCCGGTGTGGAAGCTGATGTACAGAAAGCCGCCGATGAACAGCGCCAGTACGCCCAGCAGCGTCCACCGGTTGCCCAGACGGCCGGCCGCACGCAGCAGCGTGCCGCACACCAGAATCAGCACGAAAAAGGACAGCAGCGACAACGGCGTGATGCCGGTGCATGAACGTCCGCCGCAGGCCGGACAGATTGCCGGCGCCCTGGCGCGCGCCATCAGCTTGACCAGACGCGCAATCGTGTCCTGTCCGCAGTGCGGACAGCGTGAAAGTTTCGCCACCGCTATTTACCCGCGACGAACGCCGCGCGCTGCACCGGGTCGGGAATGTCGCGCGCCAGCTCTTCCAGCAGCGCCTGTTCGGTGCCGGTGCGCTTGAGCGCGCGACCGACCAGGATGCGCGCCACCGGACCGATCAGCCGCGCCAGCCGGCGCTCGATGTCGGCGATCACCGCGTCGTCGAGCGGCCGCGGCGCCGACGATACGTAGCGGCTCGACGTGCTGGTCGGCGGCACGCTGCTGCGCGACGTCGATATCGCGCCGGAGGCCGCGGCACCGGACATCGACTGCGATGAGCGCGACGTCGTCGCGCCGGTCTGCACGATGTGGCGCTTCGCCTCGATCAGGAAGCCGGCGCGCTGCGCGTCATTCGGAATGTGCGCCGCCAGCTGTTCGATCAGCTGCGGCGCCGACGTTGTGTGGGGCGCGATGCGCATGACCAGCACGCGCGCCATCGGCCCGATGTGGCGTGCCAGCAGCGATTCGAGCAGCGGCGTCAGCGCGTCGGGCGCCAGCACCGGCTGCGCGACGTCGGTGCGCCGTGTGATGCCGCTGCGGCTGTCGAGTTCGAACACCTCCTGGCTGCGCGACGCGATTTCGACCCGCTGACCGGTGATGTGCAAGCCGTCCGGCGCGCCGCTGCCCAGCGCCGATACGGTTTCGTAGTAAGCGCGCGACACGAGCACCTGACCGGCATGCGCCAGCCCGGCCAGCGCGCGCGCAGCGTCCAGACCGTCGCCGTGCAGGTCGAGCGCACCGCTGCCCGAGCGCGACACGCGCACCGGACCCAGATTGATGCCCTGCTTCAGCCCCTGTCCGGTCGGGCCGCCGTCATCGGCGAAGTCGAGCTTGCGCAGATGCTGGGCGACGACACAGGCGTCTTCCGGCTGGCCCAGCAGGCACAGTGCGGTGCCATCCGGCGTGTCGAGGATGAGCCGGCTGTCGGCGTCGACCGAGCGCGCCGCACGCGCCAGCGCGTCGTCGAGCTCCGACTTGCAGGCCAGCCGCTGCGCGGTGTCCAGCCGCTGGCTGTCGCCGATCTGCGCATACAGCACGCTGCACACGATGGTGCGCCGTTCTTCCGACGCGCCGATCGCGCGTACCGGCGCGGCAACCGGTGCCGATGCCGCGCCCGCCGCCAGCGGGCCGCGGGCGGTTGCCGGGGCTGCGGTGAATACCCGGCGGAAGTCGGCGATGCTGCGCGGTCGCTTGGAATCGTGCGGCTCCAGTCCCCAGTCGATGGCGCGCAGCAGCGAGGCCCCGAACACGGATGCGTCGGCCAGCCGCGACGCAGGAATCAGCGGGTCGTTCTGGATGCGCGCGGCCGATTCGATCGGCCGCTGGCCGGTGACCAGCCAGTACATGACGGCCGACAGCGAATAGATGTCGGTCCACGGCCCCTGATTGCCGTGCGAGTGGTACTGCTCAAACGGCGCGAAACCGGGCGTGACGATGGCGGTCAGCGTGTGTTCGGTGTCGTGATAGCGGCGGGCGGCGCCGAAATCGAGCAGCACCGGCATACCGTCGTCGCGGATGCATATGTTGGGCGGCTTGATGTCGCGATGCAGGAAGCCGCCGTCGTGGATCACCTGCAGACCTTCGAGCAGCGGCCGCACGATGGCCAGCAATGTGGCGCGGTCGATGCGCGCGCTACGCTCGCGCACCCACTGGTTCAAAGGCCGGCCCCGCTCGTAGTCCATCACCATGTAGGCACTGCCATTCGCCTCGAAAAAGCGGCTGACACGCACGATGTGCGGGTGACGGAAATTGGCCAGCGCGCGCGATTCGTCGAGAAAGCGGCGCAGCCCCTGCTCGAACATTTCGACCGCCGGACCGCTGCGCGGCATTACGCGCTGGCCGTCGCCGCGGATCGCGATGTCGGTCGGCAGGAACTCCTTGATGGCGACCTTGCAGTCGAGCAGCGTGTCGTGCGCCAGATAGGTCAGGCCGAAGCCGCCGCCACCGAGCAGCGATTCGATGCGGTATTCATTCAGCGCCCAGCCGGCCGGCAGCGCGCCCGGGCTGGCGTTGGCAGTCGGCAGGAAGCCGCTGCCCGCAAGCACCTCGGCATTCACGCTGTCTTCGGTGAACGGCTCATCGTCCCCGTTACCCGACGGCGGCTGCTGACCGTTCGTCACGGTCAGCTGTCTATCATGCGCATCGCCGTTTCAAGGCTGCGCCGCATTCGGTTGAAGGAAGCACCGAGCACCGACACTTCGTCCTTGCCGGAATCGCGGAACTCGGGCACCGAAAAGTCGCCGGTGCTGATCTGGTCGGCCGCGGCCGACAGCCGCGCCACCGGGCGGATGATCAGCCATTCGAGCATCAGGTTGAGCACCACCATGACGAACACGAACACGCCGAGCAACGACAGCATGAAGGTGTTGAAGGCACGGTCGGCATTGGTCACTGGCAGCGTCATCGGCACCGACACCACCTGCGCACCGATGATTTCATTCAGCTTCCAGCCGAAGCCGTTCGCCTCGCCATACACCTTCACCATCGTCGGCGGCGCCGTGGCGGCCGTGTTGTGGCAGGCCAGACAGGCCGGATTGGTGATGCGGATCGGCCGCGCGATGTACATGTGGCGACCGGTCGGCGTTTCGCGCACGCCGGTCAGCTCCTTCGTATCCTCGGCGTTGCGGAAGCTGGTGACGATGTCCGTTTCCCAGTCCGACGCACGGTCGCGCGGATTGGTCGGGTTAAGCGTCGCTTCCTTGTAGGCGTACTCGGGGTGGTTCTTGCGCAGCTCGTTGATCGTTTCGGTCGCGGCATAGGCCGGCACGGTCTGCGGCAGGAACTGTTCCGACAGCAGCGGATCGAGGTGCGGCTTGATCTGGCTGACCGTATAGGCGCGAATGGCCAGTGCGGTTTCCATCATCAGCCGCGCATTGCGCTCGACCTCGGCGCGCGCATTGTCGTGCAGCAACTGGTGCGACAACGCTGCGCAGGCCGCCAGACCGACCGCGAACACGCCGATCAGCACCAGGTTGAACTTGAGTCTGAGTCCCATCTTCGCAAGGCCCTTCGGTCAGGTGTGGGTGGTTCGCAGCGCGTTCCCGGCACGCGCATCACCCTCCCGCATTCGACCTGCGGACATGGCGACGCCGGATTGTAAAAGATTGACACCCGGTGGGTAAGGCCGTCGCCCGTCGATGGGCCACAGCAGCACACAGACGGCAGGCTGCGCCGATCAGCCGCCGGCTTGACCGGCGCCCTGATGATTCATCCACCACCACACGATGGCCGCAATGCTGGCTGCCCACAGCAGCAGCACGATTACGCCCGCAATCCAGTTCGCGGGCAGCTTGCCTTCGCGCGCCCGCGCCCGCGCCGCCTCCATCACGTCCTGCGGAATCATGCCGACCACGATCCAGACGCCGATCGGCAGCAGGATGACCTCGTCGAGCAGACCGAGCACCGGGATGAAGTCGGGAATCAGATCGATCGGGCTGGCCGCGTAGGCGAGCAGGAAAAGCAGAAGTATTTTCGCGCGCCGCGGCGTGCGCGTGTCTTGCGCTGCAATCGCAAGCGCCATCAATTCGAGCTTGATCGCCTGAATGCGTGCATTGAGTGTGGGCGCCGCCATCATTCCGAACCGTGGGTTGTTGTGATTTGCAGTGATAGAACCACAAAACGGGGCAGGCGTCAGCCATGTAGACACCAAACAAGGGGCAGATCGCACTTGCTCGACCGCCGCAGACTGCGTGGCGCAATCAAGAAGCGCTCCGACCGACTTTCGCTCTTGCGGCTGCAAGCGCAAGCGCTCCGCGTGCGGTTGCGCTTAGGGCGGTGGCGCCGACTGTCGCTGTTAACCTTGAATCGATCCCGATTCCGCATGCCAAGTGTCTAGACGATGAAGACAGAACGGAGGATGACCACGGCAGATGCCCAGCAGGCGGGACTTGTAAAGGCATACACCGGCCACAACGGCTTTCGCCGGGGCGATTCGGTTCGAGCAGTACGAGCGCCTGGACGAAGATCTGAAGGCCGAACTGCCTCTGAAGCGCGTATGGATGGTCGCGTCGCAAGAAGAGACACTACAAGGGCCGTCGAGCGCTAAGAGGCAGGCAAGGCTCGCATCGCAGGAACTTGTACTTGCCCGACTCTCAGTGCCTCGTTCTCATTCAGACCGGCCTTGGACCTCGCTCGTAGCATCAGCTCACGCGCTTCAGTCAGATCGATAGTCAACCGTCGCATTCGGCGTCCCACGCATTCATCGGACATCCAACGCCAGCCTTCGCGACATGTTGTTGCAAACCCTACAGCAGCACGATGTCGAACTGCTCCTGCGAATAGCTCGATTCGGCGTGCAGCGAGATCGGCTTGCCGATGAAGTCGGACAGCATGGCCAGCGCCTGCGACTCTTCTTCCAGGAAGAGGTCGACCACCTTGGGATGGGCGAGGATGCGGAATTCGCGGGCGCTGAACTGGCGCGCTTCGCGCAGCAGTTCGCGCAGGATGTCGAAACTCATGGTCTGCGCGGTCTTGACCTCGCCGCGACCGCCGCAGGTCGGACAGGCTTCGCACAGCACGTGGGCGATCGATTCGCGGGTGCGCTTGCGCGTCATTTCGACCAGACCGAGCGAGGTGAAGCCGCTGACCGATATCTTCGTGTGGTCGCGCGACAGCGCCTTGTTCAGTTCGGCCAGCACCTGGCTGCGGTGCTCGTCGTTCTCCATGTCGATGAAATCGATCAGGATGATGCCGCCCAGATTGCGCAGCCGCAGGTGGCGCGCGATCTGATGGGCCGCTTCGAGATTGGTCTTGAAGATGGTTTCGTCGAAATTGCGTGAGCCGACGAAGCCGCCGGTATTGACGTCGATGGTGGTCATCGCTTCGGTCTGGTCGAAGATCAGGTAGCCGCCCGACTTCAGGTCGACGCGGCGTGCCAGCGCCTTTTCGATCTCCTCTTCGACGCTGTGCAGTTCGAACAGCGGCCGCTCGCCGGTGTAGTGCTCCAGCAGCTTGGTCAGCTGCGGCATGTATTCCTCGGCGAAGGCGCGCAGCTTGACGTAGTTTTCGCGCGAGTCGACCTGGATGCTCTGCGTGTCGGCGCACACCAGATCGCGCAGCACGCGCTGGCCCAGCGTGAGGTCTTCGAACACCAGCGACGGCGGCTTGGCGGTCTTGGCGCGGTTGCGGATTTCCTGCCAGATCTTGCGCAGGTAGGCGATGTCAGCCGACAGCTCTTCGTCGCACGCGCATTCGGCCATGGTGCGCACGATGTAGCCACCCGGGTCTTCATGCGGCAGCAGCGCCTGGATGCGCGTGCGCAGCGCCTCGCGTTCTTCGGTCACCTCGATGCGCTGCGAAATGCCGATGTGGCGGTCCTGCGGCAGGTGAACGAGCAGCCGGCCGGCGATGCTGATCTGGGTCGACATGCGCGCGCCCTTGGTGCCGATCGGGTCTTTCAGCGCCTGCACCAGCACGCTCTGGCCTTCGGTCAGCAGGCGCTCGATCGGTTTCGGCGCGTCACCATTCTGTCGCGCTTCCCAGATGTCGGCCACATGCAGGAAGGCGGTGCGTTCGAGCCCGACATCTATGAAGGCGGACTGCATGCCGGGCAGCACGCGCACCACGCGGCCGAGATAGATGTTGCCGACGATGCCGCGCGCGCTGCTGCGCTCGATGTGCAGCTCCTGCACGGCACCCTGCTGCAGCAGCGCCACCCGCGTTTCCTGCGGCGTGAAGTTGATGAGGAATTGATCGTTCATGACTGCGCGGACCGTGAAGGGTGGGATGGCGGAATCTCGCTCGAAAAATCAGTCCGGGACTCAGTCAGAAAATGAGCCCGAAGCGGCGCAGCAGCTGCCAGGTTTCGTTCAGCGGCAGGCCGACGATGCCGGTGTAGGAGCCGTCGATGTGTTCGACGAACGCACCGGCGCGGCCCTGAATGCCATAGGCACCGGCCTTGTCCATCGGTTCGCCGGACGCGACATAACGTTCGATGTCGCGCGTGTCGAGCGCAGAAAATCGCACGATAGAGATCGAGAGCACGTGTTCGAGCCTGCGCCCGTCGCTGACAGCGACCGCGGTCAGTACGCGGTGACTGCGGCCGGACAGCAGTCCGAGCATGCGCGTCGCGTCGGCCGCGTCGGCCGGCTTGCCGAGTATTTCGCCATCGACTTCGACCGTGGTGTCGGCCGACAGCACCAGGCCGGAAGACAGCCGCCGCCAGGACAGTCTCTGTTCGCCGCCAAGGGCCTTGGCGCGCGCCACGCGCACGACGTAGGCTTCGGCATCTTCACCGTCGCGCACATCTTCCAGCACGTCAATGTCTTCGCGCGGCAGGCCACGAAAGGGCAGTACGAGGAAGGGTGCGCCGATCTGCGTCAGCAATTCACGCCGGCGCGGGCTGCGCGATGCCAGGTAAAGCGCGGGCGGTACGGTGGTCGAAAGACTCATTCAGTTGCTCAGGTTAACGTCGCACCGCCCGCCGGGCCGGCACAAGGGCGCGCGCAGCCCTGTGATGGCAGCAACATCGTGAGCGTGGGGGCGCGTCATTCTCTGTGATAGGGATGGTTGGATTCGAGGCTGGCTGCACGATACAACGCTTCGGCGAGCAGCAGGCGGGCCAGTGCGTGCGGCAGGGTGAGGCTGGACAGTCGGATCAGCTCGTGGGCACGCGCCTTGAGCGCAGGGGCGAGGCCGTCCGGGCCGCCGATCAGCAGCACGACGTCATCACCGCCGTCACGCCAGCGGCGCAGCCGGTCGGCCAGCGTCACGGTAGTCAGGTCGTCGCCGCGCTCGTCGAGTGCGACGATGCGGGCGCGCGGCGGGATCGCCTGCTCGATGCGCACGCGTTCGGCGTCGAGGAGGGCCTCGACCGGCTTGCCCTGGGTTCTCGGCTCGGCCTTGATTTCGGTGAACACGAGGGGTGACTCGCGCGGCATGCGGCGGGCAAATTCTTCGACGCCGGCATCGACCCAGCCGGGCATGCGGTGCCCGACACAGATCACCCGCAGCTTCAACGCGCGTCCGGTCCGCGGCCGCGTACGCCGGGGCTGCGTGCGGCCGCGGCCGAGCGGTCGGACGGCTTGGCCGAGCCCGACCACAGCTCTTCCAGGTTGTAATAGGCGCGCACCGCCGGCTGCATGATGTGCACCACCAGATCGCCCAGATCGACCAGCACCCACTCGCCGGTTTCTTCGCCTTCGACGCTGATCACCTGCGCGCCGGCTTCCCGGGCCTTTTCCTGCACGTGACGTGCGAGCGCGCGCGTCTGCCGGTTCGAGTCGCCGCTGGCGATGACCAGCCGGTCGAACAGGGCGTTGAAGTTCGAGGTGTCGATCACTTCGATGTCCTTGCCCTTGATGTCTTCCAGCGCGTCGACCACCAGCGCCTGCAATGCATTGATTTCCATGAATTCTCTCAGTAAAGCCGGTGATGGCGGATGTAATCGAGCACGCCTGTCGGGGCAAGATAGCGGCAGCTGGCGCCGCGCGCCAGTCGTGCCCGCAGATCGGTGGCCGAAATGGCCAGTGCCGTCATGTCGAACGGTACGATGGCGCCCGCCGGCGCCGTGCGCAGCACCGCCGGATCGTGCTGCAGGCGGGCGGACAGTTCGGTCGCCAGCGCGCCGTCGAGCGCGGCCGGATCGACGGCGTGACCGGCACGCGTCGCCAGACCGATGTGCGCCAGTTCGAACAGCGACTTCCAGCGCTGCCAGGTGTGCAGCCGGCTGAATGCGTCGGCGCCGAGGATGAGCACCAGCGGTTGCTGCACGCCCAGCTCGGCGCGCAGCGCCTGCAGCGTATCGACCGTGTAACCCGGTGCGCCCGCTTCCGCTTCGCGTGCATCGACTTCGAACGCGGGGTTGGACGCGGTGGCCAGTCGCACCATGGCGAGCCGGTGGGTTGCATCGGTGCGCAACGCGTCGCGGTGCCACGGCTGACCGGCCGGAATCCAGCGCACGCGCTCGAGCTGCAGCGTTTCGAGCGCTTCTTCTGCCAGCCGCAGATGGCCCAGATGCACCGGGTCGAACGACCCGCCGAAGATACCCAGAGGCATGCCGGAGCCCGCACCGGCCGGCCGCTGCTCACTCATCGGCGGCGTCTTTGCGCGGTCCGGAATCCGGCCCGGATCGGGAGTCGGGCTCGGAATCCGACCCGGCTTCGGGCTCAGGCTCCGGTTCGGGCAGTTGCGCGAACACCTGCTGGAAACTCACATACAGACTGGCCGCCAGCGTCGGCACCAGCACGAACAGCAGCGTCATGCGCACGCCGATGCGCAACAGGCTGGCGATGCCTTCGTCGTTGCCGATCAGCTGGATCACCAGCACCGGCAGGCCGACGCCGAGCACCGCCGCGCCGGCGAAATACACGATGAAGGCACCGGCGTTGCGCAGCACCGCAACCGCGCCGAAAAACAGCGCCTTGCCGAGCTTGATGCCCTGGGTCGCGATCAGGTAGGGCGGAAACCACATGATCAGGATCAGCGGCAGCACCAGCGGCAGCAGCTGCATCAGCGTGCGCGTGAACGCCTCTTCGTCGGCTTCCGCCAGCGGCACATCGGGCGCCGCGAACAGCAGGGTGTGGATCAGCACCACGACCAGTGAACCGGCCAGATGCACGAAGCCGAGCTGGACCAGCGGGCGCAGGTTGTCGGCCAGACCGGTCTTGAGCACTTCGGTCGACACATCGAGGTTACGGTCGAGCAGGCGGGCGCCATTGAACACGATGACCGACATGACCGGCAGGCAGACGGCGACCAGCACCGGGCCGATCAGCGGCACGATGTTCAGGAACACCATCACCAGCAGATAACCCATGGTGAGCGCGGTCATCAGTGGCGGATTGCGGCGGAACAGCGCGAAGCCGCCGCTGATCCAGGACCAGCCGGCCAGCGCCGGCAGCGCGCGCGCCTGTAGATTCACGGCCATGGCAGGGCGTCGCCGGCACGGATGCGGGCGCGCAGGATGTCGCGGAAGCGCTTCGGGTCGTGCTTGTGCACCATCTCTCCATCACGCGGCAGGTGGAAGTCATACAGCCGCGACAGCCAGAAGCGCAGCGCGGCGGCGCGCAGCATCAGCGGCCAGGCGCGGTGTTCGGCGTCGGTCAGC
This sequence comes from Methyloversatilis sp. XJ19-13, assembly GCF_024580155.1. Classification (NCBI taxonomy): domain Bacteria; kingdom Pseudomonadati; phylum Pseudomonadota; class Betaproteobacteria; order Nitrosomonadales; family Sterolibacteriaceae; genus Methyloversatilis; species Methyloversatilis sp. XJ19-13. The sequence continues at coordinate 55,868 of NZ_JANINH010000017.1, forward strand.
GGTCGCTCGTCGCGATAGGCGGCGAGCATCGCGTCGGCGCGATCGGCCACCAGCTCGCCGGCGTCATCGGAGCACCAGTCATTCATCGTCACCGCGAGGTCGAACAGCAGGAAGTCATCACCGGCGAAGTAGAAATCGATGATGCCGCCGATGCGCTCGCCGTCCATCAGGCAGTTGTCACGAAACAGGTCGGCATGCACCACGCCGGCCGGCAGCCCGGCGCAGTCGCCCCCCTCGCGCGCCGCGACCTGGAACGCCATCTCGGATTCGAGCAGCGCGCGGTCATCGGCGTCGAGATAACCCAGCAGCTGCGGCGCGGCAGCACGCCACCAGTCGTAGCCGCGCGGATTGGCGAAGCGCCGCCCGTAGCTCTGGCCGGCCACATGCATCGTCGCCAGCATGCCGCCGACCGCCGCGCAGTGCGGCGCCTGCGGTGCCATCTGCGATTTGCCGGCCAGTCGGGTGGCGAGCATCGCCGGCTTGCCGTTGAGCGTGCCGAGATACTCGTTGTCCCGGTCGGCGATCGGCGCAGGGCAGGGAATGCCATGGCGCGACAGGTGCGCCATCAGGTGCACGTAGAACGGCAGTTCGGCGCGCGTGAGCTTTTCGAACAGCGTGAGCACGTAGCGACCGTGCGAGGTGTCGACGAAGTAATTGGTGTTTTCGATGCCGGCCGGAATTCCCTCCAGCGACAGCAAATGGCCGATGGAGTAATTCTTCAGCCAGTCGCGCATCTCGTCTGCGGTGACGGTGGTGAAGACAGACACGTATCAGTTTCGGAAGTTGGGCACGCGCCGACGGCGCATGCAGGTCAGTCGAACGAGAAAATGACCCATTTCGGGACGCGCAGACCCTGATCGAGATCGTCGAAGCGTGTCATCACGCCGCCGCCGTTCTCGTCCATCAGATAGTAGGGCACGCCGTGCGACGGCGTCACCTTGATCATGTAGAGCTTGCCGTTCATGCGGTATTCCTCGACCCGCTCGTCGGCCTTCTGAATGATGGTCACCTGCGGCTCGGTCGTCACGTCGCCACCCTCGAGCGGCAGCGGCGGCGGCGGCGGTTCCGGAATGGGCTGCAGATCGGCCGGCCGGTCGGCCTGGGCGAACACCGACGGGACAGCAAGCGCCAGCGAGGCGGCGATCAGGGCGGCAGATAGGAGCGGTCGCATCGAAAATCCTTTGTGATCAGGCAGTTTAACAGAGCCCCCCGCGCTTCCCGGTGACGCATGGACCGGCCCGTTGTTTCCTTGCATCTTTGATCCTGCGTCCTGAATCTACAGGTTCAGCATGGCTTCATGCTCCTCAGGCAACGGCAGGAAGCTGCGGTTCTCGTAATGACGGAAGATCGCCTCGACCACCTCGGCCGGATCGTCGATCAGCTGCACCAGATCGATGTCGGACGCGGAAATCATGCCTTCGGCCACCAGCGTGCTGCGGAACCAGTCGATCAGCCCCTGCCAGAACGGCGTATGCACCAGAATGATCGGAATGCTGCGGCTCTTGTGCGTCTGGATAAGCGTCAGCGCCTCCATCAGCTCGTCCAGCGTGCCGAAACCGCCCGGCATCACGACATAGGCGGCGGCGAAGCGCACGAACATGTACTTGCGGGCGAAGAAGTGCTCGAAGGAATGCGAAATGTCCTGATAGACATTGGCGCTCTGTTCCATCGGCAACTGGATGTTCAGCCCGACACTGGGCGATTTGCCGTGGAAGGCGCCCTTGTTGGCCGCCTCCATGATGCCCGGCCCGCCGCCGGAAATGACCGAGAAGCCGGCGTCGGACAGCTGGCGCGCGATGCGTTCGGTCAGGTCGTAGTAGGGGTGATCACGCGGCGTGCGGGCGCTACCGAAAATGCTGACCGCCGGGCGGATGGCCTGCAGCCGCTCGGTCGCCTCGACGAATTCGGCCATGATGCCGAAGATGCGCCAGGCCTCGCGCGCACTGCTGGCGCGTGCCGCGTCACCGGGGTCGATCATGCCGGGAAGTTTGTCTTTCGCGCTCATGGGGAGGGGGTCCGGGGTTGATAATGGCGCGCTGAGCAATCACGGAATCCGCCATGCCCACGCTGCTGCTTGTCGATGGTTCGTCCTACCTGTACCGCGCCTTCCACGCCATGCCCGACCTGCGCAACGCCCAGGGCGAGCCGACCGGCGCACTGCGCGGTGTCATCAACATGCTAAGGCGGCTGGCAAGCGACTACAAGGCGGACTACCGCGCCTGTGTGTTCGACGCCAAGGGCCCGACCTTCCGCGACGACTGGTATCCGGACTACAAAAGTCACCGTCCGCCGATGCCGGAAGACCTCGCCGCACAGATTGCACCCATCCACGACGCCGTGCGCGCACTCGGCTGGCCGCTTTTGATGATCGATGGCGTGGAAGCCGACGATGTGATCGGCACCCTGTCGGCACAGGCCACCGCGCGCGGCATCGACTGCGTCATTTCCACCGGCGACAAGGATCTGGCGCAGCTGGTGAACCGGCACGTGACGCTGGTGAACACGATGAGCGAAGAGAAGCTCGACGAAGCCGGCGTGCTGGCCAAGTTCGGCGTGACGCCGGCCGGCATCGTCGACTACCTCGCGCTGATCGGCGACAGCGTGGACAACGTGCCCGGCGTCGACAAGTGCGGCCCGAAGACCGCCGTGAAGTGGCTGCAGCAGTATGGTTCGCTCGACGAAATCGTCGCGCATGCCGACGAAATCGGCGGCAAGGTGGGCGAAAACCTGCGCGCCCACCTCGGCTTCCTGCCGCTGGCGCGCCAGCTTCTGACGGTGAAGTGCGATGTCGAACTGCCGCAGCCGCTCGAAGCGCTGACCTCGGACGGCGAAAACGCCGACGCGCTGCGCCCGATCTACGAACGCTATGGCTTCCGCGGCCTGCTGGAAGAACTCGCCAAAGGCCCGAAGAAGACCATCAACGCGCCGGCGCCGGCTGCCGACGCCACGCCTTCGACCGAACCGGAAGGCAGCCACCGCGCGCAGTACGAAACCCTGCTCGACTGGCCGGCGCTCGAACGCTGGCTGGCGCTGCTGGATGGCGCCGCCGTGGTGTCGCTGGACACCGAAACCACCAGCCTGGAGCCGATGGAGGCGCAACTGGTCGGCATGAGCTTCGCGCTGGAAGCAGGCGTAGCCGCCTATCTACCGCTGGCGCACTGCTACCCGGACGCGCCGGCGCAGTTGCCGCGCGACGAGGTGCTGGTGAAACTCAAGCCCTGGCTGGAATCGGCGGCGCACGGCAAGCTCGGGCAGAACCTCAAGTACGACCGCCACGTGTTTGCCAACCACGGCATCCGGCTGGCCGGCGTGGTCGATGACACGCTGCTGGAAAGCTATGTGCTGGACGCCAACCGCAGCCACAGCCTGGACGCACTGGTCACCCGCCACCTCGGCCTGAAGGTGATCAGCTACGACGAGGTGACCGGCAAGGGCGCCTCGCGCATCGGCTTCGACCAGGTCGCAATCGACCGCGCCACCGACTATGCCGCCGAAGACGCCGACGTGACGCTGCGCGTGCACGCGGTGCTTGCGCCGCGCATCCAGTCCGACAAAAAGCTTGCCTATATATATAGGGACATCGAACTGCCGGTGTCGCAGATCCTGTTCGACATGGAGCGCACCGGCGTACTGCTCGACGTCGGCTCGCTGGCCGCGCAGAGCAACGAGCTGGGTCAGAAGATGATCGACCTGGAAGCGCGCGCCCACGCGGCAGCGAAGCAGCCGTTCAACATCAATTCGCCGAAGCAGCTGGCGGAAATCCTGTTCGAGCGCGAAAAGCTGCCGGTGATCAAGAAGACGCCGAGCGGCACGCCCTCGACCGACGAAGAAGTGCTGTCTCAACTGGCGCTGGACTACCCGCTGCCGGCGCTCATCCTCGAATACCGCAGCCTCGCAAAACTCAAGGGCACCTACACCGACAAGCTGCCGCGCATGGTGCGCGCCGACACCGGCCGCGTGCATACCAGCTTCAGTCAGGCGGTAGCGGTGACCGGGCGGCTGTCGTCGGTCGACCCCAATCTGCAGAACATACCGGTGCGCACCGCGGAAGGCCGGCGCATCCGCTCCGCCTTCATCGCGCCGCCGGGTCACCGGCTGGTCAGTGCCGACTATTCGCAGATCGAACTGCGCATCATGGCCCACCTCTCGCAGGACGCGCGCCTGCTGCAGGCCTTCGCCGACGGCGAGGACGTGCACCGCGCGACCGCATCCGAGGTGTTCGGCGTGCCGCCGGACGAAGTCAGCAGCGAACAGCGCCGCTACGCCAAGGTGATCAATTTCGGCCTGATCTACGGCATGAGCGCGCACGGACTGGCAAAAAACCTCGGCATCGAACGCGCCGCCGCCGCGGGCTGGATCGACCGCTATTTCGCGCGCTACCCCGGTGTCGCGCGCTACATGGACGAAACCCGTGCGCTGGCGCGGGAACAGGGCTGGGTCGAAACCGTGTTCGGGCGCCGGCTGCAATTGCCGGAAATCCGCGCCGCACAGGTCGCCCGGCGTCAGGGCGCCGAACGCGCCGCGATCAACGCGCCGATGCAGGGCACGGCCGCCGACCTGATCAAGCTGGCCATGATTGCCGTATCAGGCTGGCTCGACCGCGAACAACTCGGCACGCGGCTGGTGCTGCAGGTGCATGACGAACTGGTGCTCGAAGTGCCGGACGCCGAAATCGACCTCGTGCGCGAGCGCGTGCCGGCGCTGATGGAAGGCGTGGCCCAGCTGTCGGTGCCGCTGAAGGTCGAAGCCGGTGTCGGCCTGAACTGGGACGAGGCGCACTGAAGGGACCCGCCTGGCGGCAGCCAAGGAAGCCGCTGCAGTGTCCGCAGTGGCGGTGAGCATTCCTCCGGCCATGGGAGCTCTTCTGTGGGAGCGGCGGCCTCGCCGCGATCCGCGCTCTGCACTGAGACCATCGCGGCACTGATCGCGGCGAGGGCGGAGCGGGGGCTTCGGCGAGCACTGCTCGCCGCCCGCGGAGCCGGCCGGCCATGCAGGGCCGGCAGTGGATCGCCGCTCCCACAGAGGTCGCGGCTGCTGCAGGCCGCTGCTTCCGCAGTTGCCCACCGCCTCTGCATCCAGCCCTTTCAGGTTCGCAGGTGCTGCGCGAAGAAATCCAGCGTGCGCTGCCAGGCCAGTTTCGCGGCGCGTTCGTCGTAGCGCGGTGTGGTGTCGTTGTGGAAGCCGTGCAGCGTGCCCGGATAGACATAGGTCTGATACGTCTTGCCGGCGTTGACCAGCGCCGCGTCGTAGCGGGTGGCGCCGGCATTCACCTTTTCGTCCTGGTCGGCGTAGTGGATCAGCAGCGGCGACCGGATCGCCGGCACATCTTCCAGCGGGGGCTGTGTGCCGTAGAACGGCACCGCGGCATTCAGGTCGGGGAGCTTCGTCGCGAGGAAGTTGGCGATGGCGCCGCCGTAGCAGAAGCCGACCACGCCCAGTTTGCCGTTGCCGAGGTCGTGCGCACGGAAAGCGAGCGCCAGTGACAGGAAGTCTTCGCGTGTCTTCTTCTGGTCCAGTTGCTGGAACAGCTCGCGCGCCATGTCCTCATTGCCCGGATAGCCGCCGAGCGGATACAGCGCGTCAGGCGCCAGCGCGAGATAGCCCTCAAGCGCGAGCCGGCGTGTCACGTCCTCGATGTGCGGATTGAGGCCGCGGTTTTCGTGCACCACGAGGACAGCCGGCAGCGGGCCGGTCGCCTGTGCCGGTCGTGCCAGGTAACCGCGCACCTTGCCGTAGCCGCCGCGCGTGACGTATTCGACATGGTCGGTCTTCAGCGCCGGATCGTCCGGCTTCACCTGCTGCGCCTGCGCGAAGTTCGGGCTCAACGCCTCCAGCAGCATCGACGCCGTCACGCCGCCGACCGCGAAACGGGCTGCTGCATCGAGAAACCCGCGCCGGTCGATGGCGCCATGCACGTAGCGGTCGAACAGCGCCATCACCTCGGGTGCGAAATCCCTGGCTGTCTTTCGTTTCATGGTGAATCTCCTGCGTAGGCATGCGGTGTGCGGGGCACCATGCACCGGGCCGCCTGCGGGTGCAAGCGGGTATCGCGCTGATCGACATCGATGCGTCGCGGGAATTCCCGGTGTTGCAGCCGCGATACATCTTCAAATCCCTTCGTCATTTTCACATCGTCATATGTATATACTCCGCCGCTCCATTCCAAAGGAGTATTCGACGATGACAAAACCTTCGCTGCTATGCGGTGTCCTGCTGTCGCTCGCCGCGTCGTCCGCGCTGGCCGGCGACTTCTATGTCGGCGCGTCCATCGGCCGCTCGAGCGTCGACATGGATCGCAGCGAGACCGACGCAGTTCTGGTGTCGGCCGGTGCTACCGGCCTGCGTTCCAGCGTGGATGAGCATGACACGCACTACGGCTTGTCGCTCGGCTATCAGCTCAACCCCTACCTGGCGTTCGAACTCGGCTATGCCGACTTCGGCAGCGCGCGCTACCGGGCCCGCTTCACCGGTGGCGGTGCGCGTGCGCACCTCGATGCCCATGGCTGGACCGCATCGGTGCTGGGCATCCTGCCGGTGGGCGAGAAGTTTTCGCTATTCGGCCGGCTCGGCGGCATCCACTCCAAGGTCGAAGTCGATGTCGACGTGACCGGCCCCGGCGGTGCAGCAGCCGGCACGGCGCAGGACCGCGACTGGAGCGGCCTGTACGGCGCGGGCGTCGGCTACGCGCTGACGCCGTCCATCGGGCTGCGGGGCGAATTCACCCGCTACGAAAGCATGGGCGGCAGCAACACCGGCAGCGGCGACATCGACACATGGTCGCTCGGCGCGATCTTCCGCTTCTGATCCGCCCATCTTCCGTTCTCCATTCGTCCTCCGGACCCGGCCCGCGCGGCCGGGTGTTCCGCTGCGGTATCCTGCTACGGCGCCCGGGTCCCGGATGCGCGCGACGGCTGACGCCGTACGCCGGAACACAGACCGACAGGAGGAGACATGGCTTCAATCTACGCTGACGAACACCGCGTGCTGCAGCAGGAATTCGGCACCACGAAACTGGCCGACATGCTTGACCAGAACTGGATCCACGAAACGATCACCGACGAGGAGAAGGCCTTCATCGAAGGACGCGACATGTTCTTCCTGTCGACCGTCGATCCCGAAGGCAATCCGACCGTGTCGTACAAGGGCGGACCGACCGGCGTCGTGAAGGTGATCGACGCACAGACGCTGGTGTTCCCCGGCTACGACGGCAACGGCATGTTCTATTCGATGGGCAACATCGTCGGCCAGGCGCGCGTCGGCCTGCTGTTCATCGACTTCGAAACGCCGCACCGCGTGCGCGTGCAGGGCACGGCCGAATTCCTGCGCGACCATCCGCTGATGGCCGGATACACCGAAGCGAAATATCTGGTGCGGGTCACCGTCACGAAGGTCTGGGTGAATTGTCCGCGCTACATCCACCGCTACAAGAAGGTGGGCCAGTCGAAGTACGTGCCGAAGGCCGCCTGTGAAACGCCGCTCGCGCTGTGGAAGCGGCTCGACATGGTGCAGGACGTGCTGCCCGGGCACGAAGTCGCGCGCGCCCAGAAGGAGGGCGTCATCACGCTCGAGGACTACGAAGCCAAGGTGGCGCGCGGCGACGGCTGAACCACGCGGCTGAACGTGTCCGCACCGCCGTCGTACCATTCGGCTGGTGGCGACCGTTCGCCCCACATCCCAGTCAGCGAGAACTCCGATGATCAACCTTCGTACGATTGCCGCAGCGCTCTGCGCTGCCGCGCTTGCCTTTGCACCATCAGCCGCCACCGCGGCGGATGGCCTGATCGCCGTGAAAAGTCCGCGCGGCGTCATCGAGTCCATGGACCGGCTGGAAGGTCTGGTCAAACAGCGCGGTCTGAATGTGTTCGCACGGATCGACCATGCGGCCGGCGCAACGCGCATCGGTGCGCATCTCAGGCCGACGCAGTTGCTGATATTCGGCAACCCGCAGGGCGGTACCCCCTTCATGCAGTGCGCGCAGGAGGTCGGCATCGATCTGCCGCTGAAAGCGCTGGTCTGGGAAGATGCGGCCGCGCAGACATGGATCGGCTACAACGATCCGGGCTACCTCGCGCGGCGGCACGGCGTCGAGAACTGCCCTGCGGTGGAGGGACTGCGCAAGGCACTGTCCGGATTGGTCGATGCTGTCGTGGCCGAGTAAATCCGGCCCTGCGTGATCAGAAAGCAACTGGGCGCCGGTCAGCCAGTCCGATGTGCTTCGGTGTGGCGCCCGGTAACCCGCTCAGAAGCGCTGCGTAAACCGGACATAGACGTCGTCGTCGACACGCTTCTGCGCGGCATCGGTTCGCTGCTCCAGATCACGTCGCTGGCGCACCCGTGCCTCGATCGACTGCGTGGCGGACAGTTTCCACTGGTAGCGCAGTTCCAGCAGCTCCTGGTTGTTGCCGAAGTCGGGTGACAGCAGCCAGCCTCCGCCCGCCTGACCATAGACGAGCCCGACACCGTGGCCGGGTGCGAAATCCACGAGATTGACCGAGGTCTGGAACGCCAGCCCGCTCGCACGTCCGGAGCCGGACAGGCGCAGCGCCCCGTCGGTCGGTCTGTTGGGTGCGTAGCCGGCTTCACCGGCCCACACGAAGCGCATCGCACCGGCGAGCGGCCACTGCAGCGCCATGCGTCCGGCGATGCCCAGATAGTCGTCGATGCGGCCAACGGCGGTGCCATCCGTGCGCAGCGCGCTGGGTATGTAGGTGATATCCCATCCGAGCTGCAGGAAGCGACCTTTCGGGTCCTTCCGCTCCATGCCGAAGTAGTAAGTGGCGTGACTGGACGACTCGGTAAATGCCAGCGGACTGCGCCGCACGGTGGTGGGGCCATCGTCCTCGCTGCGCTGGACGATGGCGTGGTAGTTCCAGCCTGCGGCGTCGACGTAGCGGGCGTGAATGCCGTCTGTCCACGTGATGTCGGTGTTGGGTGAATCGTTGCGGCTCAGCGATTTCTTTGCAATGCCCTCCAGTTCGAAGCTGGTCTGCATGCGACCGACCTTCACGTCCCAGCTGCCGGGCTTGTAACGCAGGTAGAGCTCGTCGATGGTCGAGTCGCCGAAGCCCAGGCCGTCGCTCTGCGGGATCGCGGTGAAGAATTCGTAATGGTTGTCGTTGCTGTCGTCGGTCGAGTACCGGCCCGCGAAGCGGGCCTTGGCACTCAGTTCCGTGGTGACCTGCCAGAGGACACCCGGGCGGACCCGGATACGCCAGTCACTTTCGTCGCTGCGGCTGCCGTTGCGGTCTTCGCGCTCTCGACCGAAGTAGCCCAGCCGCGCATCGCCGCTGAATGCAAATTCGCCCGGTGCGGGGTCGGCAGCACCGACGCTGACTGGCGTGGCGAGCGCCAGTGAAAGGACTGATGCGAACAGCGTGTATTTCATGAAAGCCTTCGTCCTGCCTCTGTCGCGAGGCGTCAGGGTATGTGGAAAAACGACGCGATCCAGGCGGTGGATTGCGCCGCGACAAATCGCAAATGAACGAGGTCTCAGCAAGACGCGCGTTCACGACACTCACCTTCAGTTCGTGGCAACGGGGCCGGGTGTATTCTGCCGGACGAGCGTGACCAAGGACTTTACGCGACCATGCGAATGTTGTTGCCATAATCGTCAGCCAGCCTGCAGCCGGCGTGAATTGATCGATACCTTGAGTTTCAGCTTGAGAAAGGTGCGCGTTACCGCGAAGCGGGACTTCATCGAAACGCTCGCGTCAGCGAAGCCGGTGACGGCGCTGTCGGATCTGATCTCGAACGGCGCTGACGCCGACGCCGATCGCGTCAAAGTGTTCATCGAGCTGAACGAGATGGACGGCGCAAGGTCGGTCAAAGCCCGTCATGACCGGCTTTGCCGCCGGCGTGATGCAGGACGCTGCGATGCCCCCCACCATCGTCGTCATCACCGATCGCAACGATCTCGACGGCCATCTGTTCGGCGTGTTTTCGGTGGCGTGGAACCTGCTGCACGAACAGCCGGTGCAGGCGAACGCTCGACAAGGTCTCCGCGCAAGACTGGGCAAGCGGCCCGAGGGCGGCATCGTGTTCGCCACCGTCCAGAAATACGAGTCCGCAGTGCACGATCTGTCGGACGGAATGCCTGGAAGGATCGCCCATGAACGGACGGAGAACCTCCGGCAGAACATCACTCTGGACTCGTCGGCACGCGATGGCGCACGCCGAAAAGGAAGTCGTCATCACGCTCGACGAGTATCAGGTGAAGCTGGCGCGCGGCGACGGCTGAAAGGCCGCCCGGTGTCCCGGTGCGTCACGGTGCGGGCGTGACCCGGGGCGTCGCACCTGGCGCGGCCGTGGCCCCTCCCCCGGCTCCGGGCCTGAGCCATGCTGGCAACTGACCGTAACGCCGAATGAAGGCGTCGCGCTGCTCCTCTTCGGAAAACACGAAGTCCATCATCAGCACCGACTGTTCGTCTTCCGACAGCAGCGCCGTGATGCCTCGCGCGTCCCAGCTCCGGTAGAGTCTGAAGCCGTCGTCCGACAGCCCGCCCGCGTCCCACCGGCCGTATTTCGCGACCACGTCCTGCACCCGGAGCGGCGTGGTCGGCACCCATCTCACCCATTTCACGCGCAGCGCCTGGTCGTCGCTCTCGGCCGCGAGCAACTTCAGCGCATCGAGATCGTCGGCGAACCCATCCGCGATCTCACGCCGGTAGTCCGGGCGTCCGTCGATGAACAGCACGAGGAGTTGGCCCTGAAGCGAGCCGCCGGTGAGCGAAAAAAGTACCTGCGACTCATCGGCCCAGTCTGGCGCCATGCGCACGAACTGTGTATCCGGGAAGCGCGCCCGTACCTCGCCCAGCGAATCGAGCGGCCGGATGCCAAGATGGGTTTCGGCCAGCGCGCAGGCGCAGATGACCCAGGCAACGGCGAAAAAAAGAAGTGACTTCACGGACTTGAACGATGAACCGGCAGACTGCGGATTATCGATCGCCGGGTGGCGATACCGGAAGCCTACTCTGGAGCAGGCGTGCAGTGGGACGGGCGAAGCAGAAAACGAAAACGGGCCGGACTGGGAAGGCCGACCCGTTTGGTGTTTGGCGCGCCTGGCGCGATTCGAACGCACGACCCCTGCCTTCGGAGGGCAGTACTCTATCCAGCTGAGCTACAGGCGCTTGGGTTTGTCGGAGGCGGGGAGCCCCGGGAGCCGACCGGAAAACCCGATCAGAACAGCACAAAGGATAACGGCTTTGCCCGGACGCGTCCATGGCATGCTGTTGCAGGTGAGGCGAAAGCGGCTCGCTGCCGCTATAATGGCGCGTTTTGTTTTCACCTGTCACAAGGTTTTCAAAGGAACGCACACCATGTCGGACGCGCACGAGGAACACGAGTCTTTCATCAAGACGCCGCAGCAGCTGGCGGCGGTCGTTGTACTGTCGTTTGTGGTGTTTGTGGGCATTGCAGTGCTGGTCGCCCAATTCGTGCTCTCGGGCTACAAGGGTCTTGACACGGCGAACCCCGAAATCATCGCAGCTGGTATCCAGCCGGTGGCGCGGGTAGAACTCGGTGAGGCCGACTCCGCCGCAGCAGGCCCGAAGACCGGTGTGCAGGTGTACAAGGCAGCCTGTGCGGCCTGTCATGACGCCGGCGCCGCGGGCGCGCCGAAGCTGGGCGACAGCGCCGGCTGGGCCAGCCGCATCGCGACCGGTCTGGAAGCGCTGGTGCACTCGGCGGTGAATGGCAAGGGCGCCATGCCGGCCAAGGGCGGCAACGCCGCATTGACCGAAGCCGAAATCACCCGCGCGATTGTCTACATGGCGAACGAAGCCGGTGGCAAGTTTGCCGAGCCCAAGCTGGAAGAAGCCGCACCCGCCGCTGCCGCACCGGCACCGGCTGCCGCCGCGCCTGCGCTCGCGCCGATGGAAGTGCCGGCGATCGCGGCCCCCGCCTACGACGACGCACCGGTTGCTGCTGCGCCCGCCGCGGCACCCGCACCTGCAGCGGCCGCCGGCATCGACGGCCAGGCGGTGTACAACAAGGCCTGCGCCGCCTGCCACGCGATGGGCGTGGCCGGTGCGCCGAAGTTCGGCGACAAGGGCCAGTGGTCGGCGCGCATTGCGACCGGGCTTGATTCGATGGTGGCCAATGCGATCAAGGGCAAGGGCGCGATGCCGCCCAAAGGTGGCAATGTGACGCTGAAGGATGCCGAGATCAAGGCAGCTGTCGAAGTGATGGTGGCGGCTGCCAAGTAAGCCACCCCATTTGCGGAAAAGCCCGCCGCGACCCGGCGGGCTTTTTTACGTGCGTTCAGCGGCGCCGCGCGATTGCGCCCACCTATGCTTTGGGCGGTGGCGTGCCGCCCAGCAAAGCCTTCAGCGATTCCAGCCGGGCCACGTTGGCGGCGCGCTGTTCGGCTTTGGGTGCGGCGTCGGAGTTCGGGCGCTGCACGTCCTCGCCCATTTCGGCGATGAAGCGCGACGGTTCGCAGTCGCGCGATTCGCGCCCGCTGCGCCGCCGCTCGCAATAGCTCAGCGTCAGCGTGCGCCGCGCCCGCGTGATGCCGACATACATCAGCCGGCGCTCTTCCTCGATACGCCCTTCTTCGATCGATTCGCGGTGCGGCAGGATGCCCTCCTCCAGCCCGACCAGGAACACGTGCGGGTACTCCAGCCCCTTTGACGCATGCAGCGTGGACAGCTGCACCGCATCGCGCGCCTCGTCGTCGTCGCGCTTGTCGAGCATCGTGATCAGCGCGACGGTCTGCGTCAGTTCGAGCAGCGTCTTGCCGTCTTCCTCGCCCTTGCGCCCCATCCAGTCGACGAAGTCACGCACGTTGCTCCAGCGCGTTTCCGCCTCCTTCGGTTCGAATTGCTCGAACAACCAGGTTTCGTAGCCGATGCCGCGCAGCAGGTCTTCGAGCAACAGGCGCGGAGCTTCGGTGCGGGCGCGCCATTCAAGCCTGTTGATGAAGTCGCCGAATTCGCGCAGCGGAGTGAGTGCGCGCGCCGGCAGCGCATGTTCGGCGCCGGTTTCGAACAGCGCGGCAAACAGGCTGATGTGGCGCTCGCCGGCATAGGTGCCGAGCGCCTCCAGACTGGTGCCGCCGATGCCGCGGCGCGGCGTGGTCACCGCACGGATGAAGGCCGGGTCGTCATCGCTGTTGGCGACCAGCCGCAGATAGGCCATCACGTCCTTGATTTCGGCGCGATCGAAGAAGGACTGGCCGCCGCTGACCAGATATGGAATCTTCTGTTCGCGCAGCGCGGTTTCGATGACGCGCGCCTGATGGTTGCCGCGATACAGCACCGCGTAGTCGCCGAACTTGCCGCGGTGTTCGAACTTGTGCGCGGCGATGCGCATGGCGATGCATTCGGCTTCGTGCTCGGCGTCGCGCGCCACCATCAGCGTTATCGGGTCGCCGCGCCCCATGTCGGACCACAGCTTCTTCTCGAACAGCTTCTGGTTGCTGGAAATGAGCGTGTTCGCCGCGGCGAGGATGCGCTGCATCGAACGGTAGTTCTGTTCCAGCTTGATCACCTTGAGCTTCGGGTAATCGGTCTGCAGCGTGCGCAGGTTTTCCACGTCGGCGCCGCGCCAGGCGTAGATGGCCTGATCGTCGTCGCCGACCGCGGTGAACGCGCCGCGGCTGCCGGCCAGCAACTTCACGATCTGGTACTGGCAGCGGTTGGTGTCCTGGTATTCGTCGATCAGCAGGTAGCGCAGCCGCGACTGCCAGCGCGCCAGCAGGTCGGGGTCAGTTTCGAGCAGGCGCGCGGGCAGGCCGATCAGGTCGTCGAAATCGACCGCCTGATACGCGCGCAGCGTGCGTTCATACTCTTCATAGACGCGCAGCGTGATCGCTTCGGCTTCGTTGGTGACGAGCGGCGCAACGGCCGCGGGGGTCAGCAGCGCGTTCTTCCAGCCGGACATGCGCGACACCAGCGCGCGCAGGCGCGCCTTGTCGGCTTCCTTCGAAATATCCTGCACGACCGACAGCGCATCGGACGCGTCCAGGATGGAAAACGTCGGCTTCAGTCCGGCCGCCTTCGCTTCGATGCGCAGCAGCTTGACGCCCAGCGCATGGAAGGTCGATATGTTGAGCTGCCGGCCGGCGCGGCCGTCGAGCAGATGCGAGGCGCGCTCCTGCATTTCCTTCGCCGCCTTGTTGGTGAAGGTGATGGCCGCGATATGGCGCGGCTCGATGCCGCACTCGTTCACCAGGTAGCCGATCTTGCGCGTGATGACGCGCGTCTTGCCGGAGCCGGCGCCGGCCAGCACCAGCAACGGACCGTCGAGGTATTTCACCGCCTCGCGCTGAGGCGTGTTCATGTCGGACAGCATGGGATGCAGACGCCGCCCGGACGGGCCGCGCACCAATCGATGGGTTGCCGTGGATTGTACCGGCTTGCGACATGCGTCCCGCGTGGGTAAGGTTCGCGCCTCCCGTAGTCCATCCAGCCGGTTCCACATGCTCCCTCCGATCGAACAGCGGCTCGCCGCCGAACTGGGCGCGCGCCCGCAACAGGTCAATGCCGCCGTCGCCCTGCTGGACGAAGGCGCCTCGGTGCCCTTCATTTCGCGCTACCGCAAGGAAGTGACCGGCGGGCTGGACGACACCCAGCTGCGCCTGCTCGAAGAACGTCTCTCGTACATGCGCGAACTGGAAGAGCGGCGCGCCGCCGTGATCGCCAGCATCGACGAACAGGGCAAACTCACGCCGGCGCTGCGCGGCGACGTCGAGAACGCCGACACCAAACAGCGGCTGGAAGACCTCTACCTGCCGTACAAGCAGAAGCGCCGCACCAAGGCGCAGATCGCGCGCGAGGCGGGCATCGAGCCGCTGGCCGACGCACTGCTGGCCGATCCGGCGCTGATGCCCGAAGCCGAAGCGATGGCCTACCTGAATGTCGAAGCGGGCTTTGCCGACACCAAGGCAGTGCTCGACGGCGCGCGCCAGATCCTGATGGAACGCTTCGCCGAAAGCGCCGAGCTGGTCGGCGCGCTGCGCGCGCACGTGGCCGAACACGGCATCGTGGTCGCGACGGTCGCCGACGGCAAGGACAGCGACGCCGAGGCGGCCAAGTTCCGCGACTACTTCGCCTACCGCGAAAAGCTGGCCGACATTCCGTCGCACCGCGCGCTGGCGCTGTTCCGCGGCCGCAACGAAGACGTGCTGCGGGTGAAGCTGGCGCTCGATACCGATCCGGAAGACGGCACGCGCAGCGCCGAGCCCAACCCGTGCGAGCGGCGCGTGATGGTGCATGCCGGCATCCGCGACAATGGCCGCGCGGCCGACCGCTGGCTGGTCGAAACGGCCCGCTGGACCTGGAGCGTGAAACTGTCGGTGCATGTCGAGCTCGATCTGATGAACGCGCTGCGTAGCCGCGCCGAGCTGGAGGCGATCCGCGTGTTCGCCAAGAACCTGAAGGACCTGCTGCTCGCCGCGCCGGCCGGCCCGCGCGTGACGATGGGGCTGGACCCCGGCATCCGCACCGGCGTGAAGGTGGCGGTGGTGGACGCCACCGGCAAGCTGGTCGACACCGCGACCATCTACCCGCATGAGCCGCGGCGCGACTGGGACGGCTCGCTGCACGTGCTGTCCGGCCTCGCCGCGAAGCACGGCGTGCAGCTGATCGCCATCGGCAACGGCACGGCCAGCCGCGAAACCGACAAGCTGGCGGCCGACCTGATGAAGTTGAAGCCCGAACTCGCCATGACGAAGATCGTCGTGTCGGAAGCGGGCGCGTCGGTGTATTCGGCGTCGGAGCTGGCGGCGAAGGAATTTCCGGGGCTGGACGTGAGCCTGCGCGGCGCGGTGTCAATCGCCCGCCGGCTGCAGGATCCGCTGGCCGAACTGGTGAAGATCGACCCGAAGGCGATCGGCGTCGGCCAGTACCAGCACGACGTCAGCCAGACCCGGCTCGCCCGCTCGCTCGACGCCGTGGTCGAAGACTGCGTGAATGCGGTCGGCGTCGATGTGAATACCGCGTCAGTACCGCTGCTGGCACGCATATCGGGACTGAACGCCACATTGGCGCAGAACATCGTGGCGCATCGCGACGCCAACGGCGCGTTCCCGTCGCGCAAGGCACTGCTGTCGGTACCGCGCCTCGGCGACAAGACCTTCGAACAGTGCGCCGGCTTCCTGCGCATCATGAACGGCGACAACCCGCTCGACGCCTCGGCGGTGCACCCGGAAGCCTATCCGGTGGTCGAGCGCATCCTGGCCGACGTGAAGAAGAAGGCGCGCGAGCTGATCGGCGACGCGGCGACCGTCAAGGCGCTGTCGGCGCAGAAGTACGCCGACGAACGGTTCGGCCTGCCGACGGTGCAGGACATCCTGCGCGAGCTGGAAAAGCCCGGCCGCGATCCGCGCCCGGAATTCCGCGCGGCGACCTTCCGCGACGGCATCGAACAGCTGAAGGACCTCGAACCCGGCATGCTGCTCGAAGGCGTGGTGACCAACGTGACCAACTTCGGCGCCTTCGTCGACATCGGCGTGCATCAGGACGGCCTGGTGCATGTGTCGGCCATCGCCAACCGCTACGTGAAGGACCCGGCCGAGGTGGTGAAGGCCGGCGACATCGTCAAGGTGAAGGTGGTCGAGGTCGACCTCGCCCGCAAGCGCATCGCGCTGACCATGCGCCTGGGCGACGAGGTGGCACGCAAGCCGGCCGCGAAGGACACCCGTCCGACGACCCGGCAGGGCGACGCGCGACGCAGCGAACGCGGGCAGGATGCCCCGTCCGCCAACAACGCGCTGGCGGCCGCGTTCGCAAAGGCGACGAAGCGCTGAGCCGAGCCACCCACGGGCATCCTGCCCGACGCGACAATCATGAAGCACCGGCGATTCCGGAACCTCATGCATTGAAGCAGCAGAGCCCCCGGCGCGCGACGCCGCACGACCCTTTCAATCGTTGAGGAATGTTAAGTGCTGCGTGGGTTCTCGGCCCATCAACGCATTTGGCCGGGCGGCTTATCGCCACACCACTTTAATTAGCGCACTAATGTTACGGGAGGTTTTCCCGACATTTTTCCGGCGGGAGTTTCTCCCTGCCTCCGCGCGCAGCCAGTCGGTAAAAGCGAGGGAAATAAACAGCTATCGATCGTGTAGGGAGCCGTCCTACACGTTTCCCGATGAAACCCTCGCATCCCCTGACATTTCGCCTGACCCCGGCCGCGCTCGCCCTGCTGAGCGCGAGTGCCGTCGTCTGTGCGCAGGAAGCACCGGTCAAGGAACTGCCCACGGTGGAGATCCGCGCACCACGCGTGATCACGCCGCTGCCGGGGGTGGTGTTCGACGAGCAGCAAACGACTTCGAACGTCCAGAGCCTCACCGGCGACGAACTGCAGCAGTCCGGTGCGGTGTCGCTGACGGAAGCGATGAACCTGCAGTTCCAGTCGATCAATGTCAATGACTACGCCGGAAATCCGTTCCAGCAGGACCTGAATTTCCGCGGCTTTGCGGCTTCGCCGCTGATCGGCACGCCGCAGGGCCTTTCCGTCTATCTCGACGGGGTGCGCATCAACGAAGCGTTCGGCGACGTCGTGAATTGGGACCTGATCCCCAACATCGCGATCCTGCGCATGGACCTCCTGCCCGGGTCCAATCCGATGTTCGGTCACAACACGCTGGGCGGTGCGATTTCGGTCAATACGAAATCGGGCTTCACCAGCCCGAGAGTGGAATTTTCCGCTCTTGGCGGTGCGTTTGGCCGACGCCAGTACCAGCTTGCAGCCGGTGGCAATTCGGGCCCGCTGGCCGGATTCTTCGCGCTCAACAAGTTCGATGAAGATGGCTGGCGAACCAACTCGCCGACCAGCGTGCGTCAGTACTTCGGCCGTATCGACATCCGCGGCACGTCGACGGAAGCCACGCTGAGCCTGCTGAAAGCCGAAAACACCCTCGTCGGCAACGGCCTGATCCCGGAAGAACAGTGGCGTGAAAGTCCGAATTCGGTGTTCACCTCACCGGACGAGAACATCAACGACCTGAACCATCTGACCGGTCGCGTCCGTTTCGACATCAGCGAGTCATCGAGCGTCGCGCTGCAGATGTATCGCCGTGACCTGAAGCAGAAGGGCACGGGTGGCGACGTGTGGGACGACTTCGACCAGGGCGCCAGCGCGAACCGGCTGGGTGTCAGCTGCCCGGACGGTTTCGGTTCGCCGAATGGCGCGCTGGACCAGAACATCGGACCGACCTATCCGGGGTGTGCCGGGGTGGCGCCGAACGGGCTGTTCAATTTCAGCCGCTCGGATCAGCGCTCGGAAGGTGTCGCCCTGCAATTCACGCAGATCAGCGAAACGCACCAGATCGTCGTCGGCAGTTCCTTCGACTGGAGCGACGTCGACTTCCGGCAGAGCCAGCGGCTCGGCTTCATCGATTCCGAACGCACCGTGTTCCTCGATCCGTCACGCGAGGCGGATCTGGGTCTGCTCGCGCTGAGTCAGGACATCACGCGGAACAATCTGACCGGGTCAAGCAGGACGGCTGCGCTGTTCTTCAGCGACACCTGGACGGCTGCGCCCAACCTGTTCATCACCTACGGCGCACGGCTCAGTTACTCGCGCGTCAAGAATGAACTGCAGTCGGACAAGCCGATTCCGCTCTATCAATTCACGTCCAACTTCTTCAACAACAGGGCGGAAGCCTGCGGCACGCTGTCATCGGTCAGCACACGATTTCTGTGCTCGACCGGCGACTACGGCTACCGCAGCCTGAATCCGTCGCTCGGCGTGTCATGGCTGCCGGCGCAGGACCTCAACGTGTATGGCAACGTCAGTCGCGGCTCGCGCGTACCTTCCGTCATCGAACTGGGCTGCGCACGCGACAAGACGCTCGAGGATCCGAACGGGCTGAACGACGGCAAGAATCTGGGCTGCACCATTCCGACCTCGCTGACCTCCGACCCTTTCCTGCCTCAGGTCAGGTCGCTGACGACGGAGCTCGGTCTCAGGGGTAGCAGCCTGAACGGCCAGCTGTCGTGGAGCGCCACGGCTTACCGGACCGAACTGACCGACGACATCCTTTTCGTGTCGCTCGGACAGCGCAACCGCGGCGTGTTCGACACCTTTGGCAAAACCGAACGCGACGGTTTCGAACTCAATCTGAAAGGCAAATTCGGTCGCCATTCGCTGCGTGCCGGCTACAGCCGCCTGAATGCCACCTTCGAATCCAGCGCCACCATCGTCAATCAGTCGAACAGCTCGGCGGATCGTACCCAGGGGCGTGTGAACGACTTCGAAATCAATCCGGGCGATGTCATTCCGGGGCTTCCGAAGCATTCGTTCCGCCTCGGCTGGAACATGGATGTCACCAGCAATTTCACCTTTGGATTTTCGATGGTTGCGCAGTCGTTTGTATTTGCGCGTGGCAACGAAAACAACGAATCGGAACCGGGTGGCACCGACCTGACCGGAAATGCGCAGATCCCCGGTCTCGGCAAACGCTACGTCGGAAAAGGCAAGACGTCCGGTTTCGCCGTATTCAATTTCAATGCGAATTACCGCGTCGACAAGAATATCTCCGTGTTCTGCAAGGTCGACAACATTTTCGACCGCCGATACACCACCGCCGGCGACCTCGCCGTAAATCCATTCACATCCGGATCCTTCGGCGCGCGGGATTCCTCAGGGTTCAATTACAACTCCTTCGACTGGACACATTCGCTTTTCGTCGGCCCCGGTGCGCCCCGCGCCGTGTGGTTTGGCCTCAACTACGCATTCGGGTCATGAGCACCGGATCGTTTTCCATCGATCGGACAAGGATCGATTACAACAAGAGGCACAGCCGAATCCGTCATGTGTCCGCCGAATCATTGCCTCACCCTGAATCACTTCAAAAGGAGATCGCATCATGAAATTTGTGCATGTCGCCGCGGCGACAGTATTGATGGGCGCCAGCGTGGGCGCGATAGCGGGTGATTTTGTCGAGCTCAACAAATCGTTTCCGTGGCGGTTGAACGGCGCCACCAATCAGAATACCGACAGGTACTTTCTGCAGCTAGCTGCGCCAACGCAGTCTATACCCACACCGATGGTGATTACCTCGTCATTCGTAAATATCGACAACGAAGTAATCCCGCTTGTTGCGAGCAGCATCACGTACAACGCGCGTTCGACGACGGGTGCTCAATCGATCATAGGAACCGGCACGCTGACGCTGCTCGATTACCGCCTGAATGAAGATGTCACACTGGCTGGGCAGGCGATTGGCGACATCTACGACTTTGTGTACCGCGATTCACGCGACAACAAGCTGGTATTCGGAACACGCGTCATTCTGGGTCTACCGGGCCAGCAGCAGAATGCCGAGTTGAATAACGTCTTCCGCTATGGTTTCGAGGAAGATGGCACCACATTCGACGCTGCGGCAGCGTGGTTATTCCTCTCGAACTTCGATTTGCGCCTTTACAGTGCTGCGCGAAGTGATCAGGGTCTAAAGCAAATGGATGTCTTTGATCCGGATGCAGTGAGCTTCCAGTCAGACATCAATCTATCGGAAGGCAATCCGTACAGCGGGTTGTACTTGCTGAAGACCAACGCGACGTACTACACCTATGCCGACAACGCGATCGGCTACTTCCAGGCAGGCGAAGAAAGCCAGCCGGTCGTCAAGGCATTCACCGGCGGATTCGTCCCGACGAATACCGCGCCGATTCCGGAGCCGTCCACCTACGCAATGCTGCTCGCCGGCCTCGGCATGATCGGCGTGATCGCACGTCGCCGCATGCGCGCCTGATACCCGCAGTTTTTCGCACCACTCAACAAAGAGGTCAACATCATGAAAATCAAAACCATCGCACTGTCGCTGATGCTGGGCCTGGGCGCCCACGCGGCACACGCTTTCGTCGCGCTGCCGGAAAGCGGCGACCTGCGGATCGTCGGCGTCAGCAACGCTGCGGCTGACCCGCTGTTCCTCGGCTTCGACTGGACGCCGGAAAGCGCCGGCTATACCCGCGCTGCCCGCCGCATCAGCTCGGTGATCTACGACGGCACCGACATCGGCACCTTCTACGACTTCGTCTATCGCAGCACCACCGACAGCACGCTGCTGTTCGCCTCGCGTTTCGAACTGGATGTCGGCGAGATCGAAATCGGTGACCTGGACTACGAAACGGAAATCAACGACATCCTGCGCAGTGGCTATGCCAACTATGACGTGTCAGTTGGATGGTATGCCGCGACCGACGAAGATTTGCGCCTGCAATCGACCGCCCATACCTCGAATGGCGTACGCACCCGCCCGACCAATCCGGTGGATGTATTCGACGACAACGTGGTCGACTTCCGCACTGACATTTCGGTCGAAGAAGGAAATCCGGCGACTGGCTGGTATGTGCTGAAGACCAATGCAACGGAATTCACCTACCTGGTGGATGCGGTGACCATCCGTCAGGCACCGAGCATCGACGGCATGTCGCCCCCGCTGCGCACGGCGACGTTCGAAGGCTTCGCGCCGGTCACCGACGTGCCTGAACCCGAAACCTACGCCATGCTGCTGGCCGGTCTGGGCCTGATCGGCTTCGCTGCCCGCCGTCGCACGAAGGGGTAATCGAAGCTGCAACGGAAGGCGGCGCGCAAGCGCCGCCGGCTGGAATTGAAACGGCCCCCTGCACTGTCCGGCAGGGGGCCGTGTTTTT
>NZ_JANINH010000018.1:0-56161 GCF_024580155.1 Methyloversatilis sp. XJ19-13
TCCTCAGCGGCCTGATTTCCGGTTATTACGACAACCAGTCGCTTTACCACCGCGTGCCGGAACGCCTGCTGCGCGTGAAGTGGCTGCGCACTCTGCTCGGCGAAGCCCGGCTGGCACGCTTCGCACGCTATATCGAGCTCAATCTGGGCGCGCTGGCCGGCAACTTCCTGTTCGGCTGCATGCTGGGCAGCACGCCGGTCATCGGTACGCTGCTCGGACTGCCGCTGGACATCCGCCACGTCGCGTTCGCGTCGGCCAACCTCGCTTACGGTCTCGAAGCACTGAGCTTCGATGTGGACTGGCACGCCATCGCCATCGGCGCGCTCGGTGTGGTGCTGATCGGCCTGACCAACCTGACCGTGAGCTTCAGCCTCGCGATGCGGGTGGCACTGCGCTCGCGCGGCATCCAGCCGGAAGACACGCGCGGACTGTCAGTGAAGCTCGCCCGGCGCTTTCTGACCCGCCCACGCGATTTCTTCTGGCCGCCAAAGGACCCGCCCGCCGAGACGCCACAGATCACCGACACCGCACGTTGATCGCGCGCGGCCACCAGTAGGCGCGGCGCCGGTTTTGTGGGAGCGGCGGCTGTGGGAGCGGCGGCCTCGCCGCGATCGGCGCGTTGATCAACGATCATCGCGGCATCAATCGCGGCGAGGCCGCCGCTCCCACAGGGGCACTCCCCACAGGGGCACTCCCCACAGGGGCACTCCCCACAGGGGCACTCCCCACAGGAGCAGCCCTCATAGGGATAACGCCCACAAGGGCCGCGCCACACAGCCGGCACGGCTCACGGGAGCNCATTCGCCCACCATCCGCAAGCAAGCTCGCGCCGTGACTACACCTCCAGCGGGTCGACGTCGATGTGCCAGCGCAGGCCGCGCGCGAGGCGCAGGCGGTACAGGTTGTCGAGCCACGGAATGAGCAGCGCGCGCAGCGGCGGACGGCTGCGCGATTCGACCACCAGCTGTGCGCGCTCGCGCCCGGCCCGGCGCACCATGCGCATCGGAACCACGTCGTACACCCGCACACCCTCGACGTCGAGCGCCAGCGCGGCGCGGCGGGCGGCGGCGAGGAATTCGGTGGCCAGTGCCAGCTCGGGCGCGTCGGCGCTCAGCATGATCTGGAAGCCGTGCGGTGGCAGACCGAGCTGGGCACGTTCGGCCAGCTGGCTGCGCGCGAAGCCGTCGAAGTCGTGCGCGCGCAGCGCAGCGAACAGCGGGTGATCGGGCTGCGCCGTCTGGATCAGGACCTCGCCGGCGGTTCCGGCCCGGCCGGCGCGACCGCCGACCTGCATCAGTTGCGCGAACAGCCGCTCCTGCGCACGGAAGTCGGCGGCATGCAGCGACGCATCGGCGCCGATGACGCCAACCAGCGTGATGCCCGGGAAGTCATGCCCCTTGGCGAGCAGCTGCGTGCCGACCACCAGATCGACCGCGCCCGTGCGGATCAGGTCGAGCTGCTGCTGCCAGTGTTCGCGTCCGCGCACGTTGTCGCGATCGATGCGCAGCAGGCGCGCCGCCGGAAAGCGGCTGGCCAGCGTTTCCTCGAGGCGCTGGGTGCCGCGACCATAACCCTGGATGTCCTGGTTGCCACAGGTCGGACAGGCGCGCGGCACCGGGCCTTCGGCGCCGCAGTGGTGACAGCGCAGCCTGCGATCCACCGCATGCAGCACCAGATGGGCGGAACACTGGGTGCAGCTCGCCGCCCAGCCGCACGCCGGGCAACTCAGCACCGGCGCGTAACCGCGTCGGTTGATGAACAGCAGACTCTGTTCGCCACGTTCGAGCCGCTGTTCGACGGCCTGAAGCATCGGTGCGCTGAGGCCTTCTTCGGCGCGCTGCACGCGCGTGTCGATGAGTGTCACCACGGGCAGGCTGGCCTCGCCGGCGCGCGTGGTGAGGCGCAGCCAGCGGTAGCGGCCGTCGATGGCGTGACGCAACGATTCCAGCGACGGCGTGGCGCTGCCCAGCACGATGGGCACGTTTTCCGCGCGCGCACGCCAGATCGCGACGTCGCGCGCCGAATAGCGCACGCCTTCGGTCTGCCGGAACGACGCGTCATGCTCTTCGTCGAGCACGACGCAGCCCAGACGCGGCAGCGGTACAAACACCGCCAGCCGCGTGCCGAGCACGATGTCCGCCTCGCCTGACTGCGCAGCGGCCCAGGCCATGGCGCGCGCGCCGTCGCTCATTTCGCTGTGCATCACATGCAGGCAGGCGCGCGGAAAACGCGCCGCGACACGCGCCTGCAGCTGTGGCGTCAGCGCGATTTCGGGGACCAGCAGAAGGCTTTGCCGGCCGGCGGCGATCTGCGTCTCGATCAACCGGAGGTAGACCTCGGTCTTGCCGCTGCCGGTCACCCCGTGCAGCAGGCTGACCGCGTAGCCGGGGTGCTCCAGCAGTGCGGCCAGCGCACGGGCCTGATCGGTGCCGAGCGCGTGCGCCGCTTCGGCCGGCACATCAGCCAGTGCGATTTCGATCAGGCCGCGTTCGAGCAGGCCTTGCATCACCGCACCGGCGCGCGCCGACAGCGCACGCAGTTCGCCCTCGTTCAGCGAGCCGGCACTGATCAGCGCGGTGATGAGCTTGCGGCCGACGTCGCGTACAGGCAGGGCGTCGAGTGCGGCGCGGCCGGCGTCGGTGACGCGCAGCCGGCGCATCGCGCGTTGCGCGCGCGTGGCGCTGATCGCCGGTGGTGCTGCCATCGCGGCGACTTCTCCGATCGGCTGCTGGTAATAGTGGGCGACGAAATCGACCAGAGCGCGCCAGCTGGCCGGAAGCGGCACGCTGCGCGTGTCGACGGCGAGCAGCGGCTTGATGCGCGACGGGTCGAGTTCGGTGTCGGCACGCCAGCCCCAGGCGATACCCCAGACTTCGCTGCGGCCGAACGGTACCCGGACACGGCAGCCGGGTTCGACCTGCGGGAAGGCCGATGCGTCATAGTCGAACAACGTCGGAATCGGGCGCGCCAGCGCCACCTGCAACAAGGAACCGGACGGTGACGGCGCCGCGCTATCCAAGGCCTGTCGGGCGCTATCAATGGATTCAGTCACTTGCGGCATATCGTTCAAGAAGACTGATCGGTCCGGGCCGCAAGCCACTCAGGCGACACGGGTTTGAGGCGCGGAAAGGCTGTGGATAACTTTGTGGGAAACTTCGTTGCAATCAGTGACTTGACCGGACGGTATTTCCACCAAATTTTTGAACAGGCGTCAAGAAAAAAAATTGTTCATTAAAACCAATAGCTTGGCTGTCAAGGAATAAATCGCTTGTCCATCTGTGGCGTGCCGGCGCCCTGAGCGGCTGACTGTGCATAAGTCAACCCCTGCGGCACTTTTGCACGCCTTGCGCAAAGCGCCGCAGGACGCGGTTTATACGCCTGCAGCTGCGCGAATCGACCGGCTGTGGCGGTGTACGGCTTCCACCAGCGCGGAAACGTGCTCCGGGGGCGTGTGTTGCGAAATGCCGTGGCCCAGATTGAACACATGACCCGGGTGTGGGCCGAAGCTGTCGAGAATGCGTTCGGCTTCGCGCGCGATCGATGCCGGCTGCGCGAAAAGCGCGGTGGGGTCGAAATTGCCCTGCAGCGCGACCTTGTGTCCCACGCGCTGACGCGCCAGACCGATGTCGGTCGTCCAGTCCAGCCCGAGCGCATCGGCGCCGGCCTCGGCCTGCGCCTCCAGCCACTGGCCACCACCCTTGGTGAACATGATGACCGGCACGCGCTCGCCGTCGTGCTCGCGCTTGAGACCGGCGATGATGCGCTGCATGTAGGCCAGCGAGAATTCGAGATAGCCGTGCGCCGACAGGGCACCGCCCCAGGAATCGAAAATCATGACCGCCTGCGCACCGGCTTCGATCTGTGCATTCAGGTAGTCGGTGACCGCCTGCGCGGTGACGCCCAGCAGGTGGTGCAGCAGATCGGGGCGGTCCAGCATCAGCGTCTTCAGGTGACGGTAGTCATCCGATGCGCCGCCTTCGACCATATAGCTGGCCAGTGTCCACGGACTGCCCGAAAAGCCGATCAGCGGTACCGAGTTGTCGAGCGCGCGGCGGATTTCGCTGACTGCATCGACCACATAGCGTAGCTCGTCGTGCGGATCGGGCGCGCGCAGCGCATGGATGGCGGCTTCCGAGCGCACCGGACGTTCGAACTTCGGGCCTTCGCCATCGGCAAAGTAAAGCCCGAGCCCCATCGCGTCGGGCACGGTCAGGATGTCGGAAAACAGGATGGCGGCGTCGAGCGGGAAACGCTCCAGCGGCTGCAGTGTGACTTCGCAGGCCATGGCCGGCGACTTGCACAGTTGCAGGAAACTGCCGGCGCGACGGCGCGTCGCGCAGTATTCCGGCAGGTAGCGCCCCGCCTGCCGCATCAGCCAGATCGGCGTGTGATCGGTCGGCTGGCGCAGCAGTGCGCGCAGGAAAGAGTCGTTGCGGGGAGCGGCCATGGTGAGTCCCGGAGGGTTGGTTCGAGCGGTTTTCGCAGGCAGCAAGGATAGCCGATGCGGCCGCCGGTCGGCGCGACGGGACTACTTGCGCCAGAAGCCCGGTGTGAAAATGACCAGCACGGCGAAGATTTCCAGCCGGCCAAGCAGCATCGCGAATGCACACACCCAAGTCTGGAAGTCGTTGAGCGCCTGATAGTTCCCTGAGGGACCGACGTCACCGAGTCCCGGACCGATATTGTTGATGCACGCGATGATGGCGCTGAATGCGGTCAGGAAGTCCAGCCCGGAAAGCAGCAGCACGAAAATCATCAGCGCCGCACTCATGAAATACAGGAAGATGAAGCCGAGCACCGACTGCGCGACCCGCTCCGACACCGCGTTGCGCCCGATCATCAGCGGTCGTACGGCCGCCGGGTGGATGAGCTTGAGAATCTCGCGCTGACTCTGGCCGAACAGCACCAGCGTGCGCACCATCTTGATGCCGCCACCGGTCGAACCGGCACAGGGGATGATGCCACCGAGGAACAGCATCAGCAGCGGCGCGAAGATTGGCCATTGCGCGTAGTCGGTGCTGGCGTAGCCGCTGCCGGTGCCGATCGACACCAGATTGAACATGACCATGCGCGCTGACCGGCCGGCATCTTCATACACGCCCTGGAAAATCAGATAGGACGTCAGGCCGACAAAAGCCAATCCCATGATCAGCAGGTAGGCCCTGGCTTCCGTATCCCGCAGGTAAGGTCCCCACGAAAGACGGCGTACCGCGAGAAAATGGGTCGCAAAGTTGATGCCGGCGAGCAGCATGAAAAAGCTGAGCACCGCTTCGATGACCACGGAATCGAAGGCGCCGACACTGGCATCGCGGGTCGAGAAACCGCCCAGTCCAAGCGCCGAGAAAGCGTGACAGATCGCATCGAACCAGCTCATTCCGGCGAGCCACAGCGCCAGAACGCAGACGATGGTCATGCCGACATAGACGAGATAAAGCGCCTTGGCGGTGTCGGCGATGCGCGCGGTAAGCTTGCTGTCCTTCATCGGGCCCGGCGTTTCCGCCTTGTACAGCTGCATCCCGCCGACGCCCAGCAGCGGCAGGATGGCAACGGCAAACACGATGATGCCCATGCCACCGATCCAGTTCATCAGATGGCGCCAGATGTTGATCGACTGCGGCGCGAGGTCGAGCCCGATCATGACGGTGGCGCCGGTGGTCGTGAGGCCCGAAATCATTTCGAAATAGGCGTCGGTGAAACTCATGCCGTCATAGGCCAGCATCAGCGGAACGGACGCGATGGCGGCCATCAGCACCCACGACAGGGTGACCAGCAGGAAGCCGTCGCGCGGCTTCAGTTCGCGGTAATGCCGGCGCGTCGCCAGATACAGCAGGGCGCCGCCGGCGGCGCTGATCGCCATGCCGTCTATGAAATGCCACAGCATGCCGTCGTGGAAGATCAACGAACAGGTGATCGGCACGAGGTAGGTGATGCTGAACACCACCAGCAGGCGGCCCAGCACATTGACGACATGCAGCATCACAGGAACCCGAAACCGACCTGGAACAGCCGCTCGACCCGGGCGACCAGACGCTTGCTGCAACAGAACACGATCACGTGGTCTTCCGGCTCAATCACCGTGTCGTGGTGCGGAATGATCACCATGTCGTGCGTTTCGCGCACCGTCTGTTCCGAAAGGGCGATCGTCACCGGCTTTTCCGAGCGGCGCACGATGGCCGCAATCAGCGCGCCTTCGGGCAGACCGATTTCCTCGATCCGCCGGCCGATCACCTTCGACGTCTTGCGGTCGCCATGCACCACCAGTTCGAGCGCCTCGGCCGCACCGCGGCGCAGGCTGTGCACGGCGACCACGTCACCGCGGCGCACGTGGGCGAGCAGCGAACCGATCGACACCTGGGCCGGCGAAATGGCGATGTCGATGGCGCCCGCCTGCACCAGATCGACGTAGGCCTTGCGGTTGATCAGCGCCACCACGCGGCGCGCACCCATGCGCTTGGCCATCAGGCTGGACATGATGTTGTTCTCGTCGTCGTTGGTCAGCGCGAGATACAGATCCATGTCGTCGATGTTCTCGGCCTCCAGCAACATTTCGTCGGTCGTGTCGCCGGCCAGCACCAGCGTCTTGTGCAGATGGCTGGACAGGAACTCGGCGCGCAGCCGCGAATGTTCGATCAGCTTGAGCTCGTAGCGCGATTCGAGCGAACTGGCGAGCCGGTAACCGATGTTGCCGCCGCCGGCGATCATGATGCGGCGCATCGGCTTGTCGAGCCGGCGCAGTTCGGCGGTCACGGCGCGGATGTGTTCGGTGGCGGCCAGACAGAACACCTCGTCGCCCGGTTCGATCACCGTATTGCCGTCCGGAATGATCGCGTTGTTGCGCCGGTAGATGGCCGCGATGCGTGCATCGATGCCCGCCAGATGCTCCCGCATCGCCTTGACCTGAAGGCCCACCAGCGGCCCGCCGCCGACGGCGCGCACTGCCACCATCGTCACCCGGCCCTTGCCGAATTCGATCACCTGCAGCGCTTCCGGAAAGGCAATCAGCCGTTCCAGATAGTCGGTGACTTCCTGTTCGGGACAGATCGAGAAGTCGACCGCGAAGTTGTCGTCGTCGAGCAGCTGCGGGTAGTCGGCGTAGTCGAGCGAACGCAGCCGGGCGATGCGGGTGGGCAGGTTGAACAATGTCTGCGCGATGCGACAGGCGCACAGATTGGTCTGGTCGGACGCGGTGACCGCGATCAGCAGGTCGGCATCTTCGGCGCCCGCCTGGCGCATGACCTGCGGACTGGCGCCGTTGCCGACGACCACACGCAGGTCGAGCCTGTCCTGCATCGCCTGCAGGCGTTCGACGTCGGTATCGACAACGGTGATGTCGTTCGCTTCCGACACCAGGTTTTCGGCCACCGACGAACCGACCTGGCCCGCACCGAGAATGATGATCTTCACGCGCCCACCTCGCGAAAAAGTTGCGCGAGTGTAGCGGCAACACGGCTGTTGCGGTGCAGCAGTGCGGCGTTCAGCCGGCTTTCATTCAGGTTTCACTCGCGATTCAAACGCCGCCCAGCATGCCTTCGCGCTCGATGAACGCGATGATGAAGTCGAGGTTGTGACCGGTTTTCATGTTCGAAAACACGAACGGTCGTTCGCCGCGCATCTTCTTCGCGTCGCGTTCCATCACGTCGAGCGACGCGCCGACCATGGGCGCGAGATCGATCTTGTTGATGATCAGCAGGTCGGACTTGCAGATGCCCGGCCCGCCCTTGCGCGGGATCTTGTCGCCGGCCGCCACGTCGATCACGTAAAGCGTGAGGTCGGACAGTTCCGGACTGAAGGTGGCCGCGAGGTTGTCGCCGCCGGATTCGATCAGGATCACGTCAAGCCCGGAAAAGCGCGCATTCAACCGCGCCACGGCCTCGAGATTGATCGACGCGTCCTCGCGGATCGCGGTGTGCGGGCAGCCGCCGGTTTCCACGCCGATGATGCGTTCCGGCGGCAGCGCCTGGTTGCGCACCAGGAACTGCGCGTCTTCCTCGGTGTAGATGTCGTTGGTCACCGCCGCGATGTTGTAGCGGGCGCGCAGTGCGAGGCACAGCGCCAGCGTCAGCGCCGTCTTGCCCGAACCGACCGGGCCGCCGATGCCCACGCGCAGCGGCGGGCGGGGAGTGGGTGAAGTCATGAGGTCGTCCTTTCTTCAAAAGCGGCGGTGGCGCTCACCCGGGGGAGCGCCACCTGTGGGGGCTGTCACTGTGGGGGCTGTCACTGTGGGAGCTGTCACTGTGGGAGCTGTCACTGTGGGAGCGGCGGCCTCGCCGCGATCGTCACTCTGATCAGCGACCATCGCTGCTCGATCGCGGCGAGGCCGCCGCTCCCACAGGCCGCCGCTCCCACAGGGGCCTTCATGATCTGAACAGCCTCGAATACTGCGTTTCGTGCCGGCAACTGGCGATGGCGAGGCCCGGCGCGAAGTTGCTCCAGTCCGCCCGCGGCAGGTCGATGGCGGCGTCGACGCGCGACGGAATGGCTTCGCCCAGCATCATCAGCAGGCGCTGGCCGGCGGTCTGGCCGAGCGGCACCACCTTGATCGCCGCCATCACCTGGTTCTCCGCCCAGGCCCAGGCCCAGGCGGTCAGCGCAGGCCCGACCGGTACATCGAGCGCCACCGCAGCGCCTGACCAGGCGGTCGGAAACGCGGGTTCGCAAATGTCCGCCAGCACATCGGCGACGCCGCGGCAGGCGTCGAGCGCCTTCAGCAACTGCGTGCACGAATAGCCCATCTGCACCGTTTCGGCGCGCAGTTCGGCCGCCTCTCGACTGGCCAGATAATCATCATTGAGTGATGCGAGCACCGCGTGATCGGCGGCTGACCACGCGCGCATGAGCGTCGCCAGCAGCGGCAGTTCGAAGCGCGCGACACCGGCGTCGAGCACGGCCCGTATCCAGGCGCCGGCGTCCGCTTCGGTTCGGATGGCGCCGCCATCCACCTGCCACTCCAGCCCCTGCGAATAGCTGAACGCGCCGACCGGCAGCGTCGGGCTGGCCAGATGCAGCAGGCGGACGAGCGCCAGGGGTGTCACGCAGCGCCACCGAACAGATGCAGTTTCGCGCCGGTTTCCTCGGCATGGGCGTGCGTGTGATGCGCCGGCTGGCCGCCATAGGCGCCGGCCTCCGGTTCGAAGGGGGCGCGGGCTTCGGTCACCTCCAGACCCAGACCCGCCAGCATCTGCGCCAGCACATGGTCAGCCGCCAGCCGCAGCAGGCCGGGCTGCACTTCGACCGCGACATGGCGATTGCCGAGGTGATAGGCCGCCCGCGCGACGAGCAGCGCATCGGCGCTGCGCGCCTCGGTCACCGTTTCCGCGGCCGCGACGACCTGCAGGACGCGGCCATCGTTGCCGGCCAACCGGTCGCCGCTGCGCATTATCGTGCCACGCGGCAGGAACAGGCCGACCTCTTCGCCCGAATCGAGGTGGGTGCGCAGCCGGCATTTGGCGCGCAGCTCGAACGACAGCGTCAGTGTTCCGGCCGGCACGGCGTCGGCCGGCGCGAAGGATTCGATCAGCAGCATGTGTGTGTCTACCGCGGATGTCGCGGCAAGAAAACCATCCGCATCAGAACAGGAAATAGCGCTGCGCCATCGGCAGCTCCTCGGCCGGCTCGCACACCAGCAGTTCGCCGTCGGCGCGCACGGCGTAGGTTTCCGGATCGACGTCGATCTGCGGCTGCCAGCTGTTGAGCACCATGTCGGACTTGCGGATCGTACGCGTGTTGCGCACCGGTTCGAGCCGTTTCGCGAGTCCCAGTGCGGCCACGCGCGGGTTGTGCAGCGCCGCCTGCGACACGAAGGTGAGCGAGGTGCGCAGGCCGCCCCCGAAGCTGCCGAACATCGGCCGGTAGTGCACCGGCTGCGGTGTCGGGATCGACGCGTTCGGATCGCCCATCGCGGCCGCGGCAATCATGCCGCCCTTCAGGATCAGACTGGGCTTGACGCCGAAGAAAGCCGGCTTCCACAGCACCAGATCGGCCAGCTTGCCGGTTTCGATCGAGCCGACGATGTGGCCGATGCCGTGCGTGATGGCCGGGTTGATCGTGTACTTCGCGACGTAGCGACGCACGCGGAAATTGTCGGCCGCCGGCGACGCGCCGGACGCATCGTTCAGGGTGCCGCGCTGCAGCTTCATCTTGTGCGCGGTCTGCCAGGTGCGGATGATCACTTCGCCGACCCGGCCCATGGCCTGCGAGTCGGACGACATCATCGAGAAAGCGCCGAGGTCGTGCAGGATGTCTTCGGCGGCAATCGTCTCGCGCCGGATGCGGCTTTCGGCGAAGGCGACGTCTTCGGCGATGGCGGCGTCGAGGTGGTGGCACACCATCAGCATGTCGAGATGCTCGTCGATGGTGTTGACCGTATAGGGCATCGTCGGGTTGGTCGATGACGGCAGCACGTTCGGCATCGACGCCGCGCGCAGGATGTCCGGCGCGTGACCGCCGCCCGCGCCTTCGGTGTGGAAGGTGTGGATGGTGCGGTCCTTGAACGCGGCGATGGTGGTTTCGACGAAGCCGGATTCGTTCAGCGTGTCGGTATGGATGGCGACCTGCACGTCCATGTCCTCGGCCACCGACAGGCAATTGTCGATGGCGGCCGGCGTGGTGCCCCAGTCCTCGTGCAGCTTGAGCCCGATCACGCCCGCTTCGACCTGTTCGCGTAGCGGGCCGGGCAGCGAGGCATTGCCCTTGCCGAGAAAGCCGAGGTTCATCGGAAACGCTTCGGCCGCTGCCAGCATCGAGTGGATGTGCCACGGACCCGGCGTGCACGTGGTGGCATAGGTGCCGGTGGCCGGTCCGGTGCCGCCGCCCAGCATCGTCGTGACGCCGGACATCAGCGCCTCCTCGATCTGCTGCGGACAGATGAAGTGGATGTGGCTGTCGATGCCGCCGGCGGTGACGATCATGCCTTCGCCGGCGATGATTTCGGTGCCCGGGCCGATGACGATGCCGACACCGGGCTGGATGTCCGGATTGCCGGCCTTGCCGATCGCCGCGATGAAGCCGTTCTTCAGGCCGATGTCGGCCTTCACGATGCCCCAGTGGTCGACGATCAGCGCGTTGGTGATGACGGTATCCATCACGTCGGCGCTGAGGCGCTGGCTCTGGCCCATGCCGTCGCGGATCACCTTGCCGCCGCCGAACTTCACCTCTTCGCCGTAGATCGTGTAGTCGCGTTCGACCTCGATCCACAGTCCGGTGTCGGCCAGCCGGACGCGGTCACCGGTGGTCGGGCCGAACATTTCCGCATAGGCCTGCCGGCTGATCCGTGTGCTCATCGGAACGCGATCACCGGCTCACGGCTTGCCGAACATGGGGCGCGCCGCACGGGCACGCTGGCGCATCACCAGCGCACCGACGCCGCCGAGGATGGCCGCAGCGGCAATCATCGCAACATGGTCGGGCTGGCTGACCAGATGCATCAGCGTGGCAAGCAGGCTGCCGTGATATTCGCCATCGTGTGCCGAGGCCGCACTGCTCCACAGCGCCACAAGCACCACTGTCGTTCTGGTCATGTCCTGTCTCCAAGGGGGTCAAGCGGGCCCTGAACGCGGCCCTGAAATCCGAAAACCCGGCGGTCGCCGGCCAGTGCGACCAGCTGCACGGTGCGCAGCTGGCCGGGTTCGAAACGCACCGCGGTCCCGGCTGCGATGTCCAGCCGGAAACCACGCGCCGCGGCCCGATCGAAATCGAGCCCGTCGTTGGTTTCGGCAAAGTGGTAGTGCGAACCGACCTGTACCGGCCGGTCGCCGGTGTTGCGCACGTCGAGCGTGATCGTCGCGCGGCCGGCGTTGAGTTCGATGTCGCCGTCGGCGACCTGCATCTGTCCGGGAATCATGTGTTGTTCCTGACTGGCTTCATATCTGTCGTGCGGTTTTGCAGGCGGGGATGTTGGGCATCGCTGCGCTCACCCCAACCTACGGGTTCTCGCCGTACGCGACGGGTTTCGTAGGTTGGGGTGAGCTCAGCGATGCCCAACAACGACGGCGTGCTGGCCGCGACACAAGGCTTGTGCATCCGTCGCCTCACCCCGAGCGCGCACCAAAACGGTAATCGCGCACGGGCTTGGTGCCCGCTTCGTCGTCTGCGCTGTCGTGCTTCTTCGACAGCAGGTCGCGCACCAGCAGCAGGTTCACCAGCAGTTCTTCGTCGTCGGTCAGTTCTTCGATCTCGGACAGGGTTCGGGTGCGGTAATCGAGGTCGACCAGCAGCGCGTCGAGATTGACCGACACGCCGAGCGTTCGCCGCACGCTCAGCTTGAAGCGCGCCAGACGACGGGCCAGTTCGACTTCCTCATCGCTCACCGAAGCGCCTCACTGTATGGGTTGGTGGACGGTCACCAGCTTGGTGCCGTCGGGGAATGTGGCCTCCACCTGTATGTCCGGAATCATTTCCGGCACGCCCTCCATGACGTCGTCACGGCCGAGCAGGGTGGTGCCGAAGCTCATCAGTTCGGCGACGCTGCGTCCGTCGCGCGCGCCTTCCATGATGGCGGCGGTGATCAGCGCCACCGCTTCCGGGTAGTTCAGCTTCAGTCCGCGCGCACGGCGGCGTTCGGCGAGCAGGGCCGCGGTGAAGATGAGCAGCTTGTCTTTTTCGCGTGGCGTCAGTTCCATCGTTGTTCTTTTCTTCCGCTTTCAGGTGTGTCGAACAGCTTGTCCATCGACCTTCAGGTCGCCCAGATCCGGGGCGGCTGCGCCGCTCGCCCGGTCATTGCCGGTCGCACCAACGACCACAGATGCACGAACCATGCCCGTGCCGACTGGCTGCAGGCCCCGCGGTAACGCGCCACCAGCAGGCCGGGCAAGCGGGTGACGCCGCCCTCACCCCGGGCGCAGGGCAGTGCACGGCAGGCCGCCAGCAAGGCGTCGTCGGCGTCGAATCCTGCACACAGCAGCGTACCGAACACCGGCGCACCGGCCAGTCCGGCGGCCGACTGCAGCAGCGGCGAATCGCCATCCAGCCGCGCCTGTTCCAGCCACAGCGTCCTGCCGGCACGCGTGATGCGCGTGTCGAGCTTCAGTTCGCCGCGGGAAAAGCGCTCGCCGCTGGCCGTGCGGCCGAGGCAGTAGAGATCCAGACCGATGAAATGCGCGCCAGCGTCGAGCTCGATGCGGCTGGCGATGTGCGCCCGCGCGCCGTCGAACACGATGGCTTCCTGCGGCAGCCATTCGACGCAGGCACCGGCGCCGATGTGCATCGACAGGCCGGACTGCGCCAGCGGCCCGGCGCTGCGATACCACTTGGTCGCGCCCGGCGTGGTTATCAGCGCATGCGCGCCGTCGGCGGCGGCGATGTCCGTCTGCAGCGCGTCACCACCGGCGATGCCGCCCGGCGGATGCAGCAGCAGGGTGTGGCACACCGCGTCGCCTTCCGGATAGAGCGCCTTCTGCACACGCAGCGGACCGACGTGTTCGCGCCGCGCGAGCACGCTGCGGCCGCCGGAGAAGCGGTAGTCGAGCGCGATGCGGGCCTGCCAGCCGGCCGGGGCATGCTGCGGTAAGAGAGGTGCCATCGAAGCGGTCATCGGCGTTGCGTCCATCGGCTGATGGTAAACGACTGTTCGCAGCGAGGGCGGCAACGGAACCGTTGACCGATTGGCGACACCAAGCGCTTGTGATCCGATCCAGACACTCCCGGGGGCTCCATGAAGCGATTGTCTGCAGCAGTCTGTCTCAGCGCGCTGTGTGCATGGGCCCCGGCCGATGACGCGACGGTGTCGAACGACGCCCTGTACGAACGCGTGCCGGGCGCGGCCCGCACGGTGTTCCAGCTGTACGCGAAAAGTGCGCGCGGTACCTCGAGCGGATCGGCGGTCATGGTCGGCTCGGGTCTGCTGGCGACCAGCTGCCATGTGCTCGGCGACGCGACGCATGGCGTCGTGGTGCAGACCGGCGAGGCGCTCACCGTCGATCTGGTCGCGGCCGATTACCGGCGCGACCTGTGCATCCTCAAATCCGACCAGATCGGCACGCGCGCCGCGCCGCTGATTCCGTCCAGCCAGGTCAGCAAGCGCGACGTGGTGTTCAGCCTCGGCTTCACCGCCGGGCGATTCGCCTACGACGTGGGGGAGGTGAAGCAGCTGTATGTGATGGAGGGCAGCCGCGTGCTGCGCGGCAGCGCCGCCTTTGCCGCCGGCGCGTCAGGCGGCGGGCTGTTCGACCACGAGGGACGGCTCATCGGCATCCTGACCTTCTACAAGCTCAGTCCGGACAAGAGCATGTTCTTTGCCATCCCGGCCGACTGGGTACCCGAGGTACTGGCGGCCGGCATCAAGCCCCGCCTGCCCGATCAGACGCCGTTCTGGGCCGAAGCGGATGCCACGCGCGCGCCTTTCCTTCAGGCGGTGCAGTTCGAGCATGAGGGGCGCTGGGACGAACTGGCGCGCCACTGCCGCGGCTGGTTGATGGCGCAGCCGGACTCGGTTGAGGCGCGCGACATGCTCGAACTTGCGCGGGCACAGGGCGGCGGCTGAATGTTGGGTACCATCGGCGCCGTACCCAGCCGAGCCGACGACCGATGACCCCGAAACACCTGCTTGCCCTCGCTGCACTCGCCTGCTTGACAGCCGCCCAGGCCGCAAACTCCGCCGTCGGCGACACCGTGACGCTGCCGTTCGAGGGCATCGACGGCGTCATCACGGTCAAGGTGCCGCTGTTTCCGCAGCCGGAAACCGGCAGCGAAACGGTGCAGCAACGTCACAGCCTCACCCGGTCGATCCAGCAGATGCAGGCATCGGTCTGCGCCTACAACCGCGAACAGATCCGGGCGCTGCGCGGCCGCCAGGGCGACAAGGAAGTGTTCACGGTGCTCGACTACCGCGAAACCCGCTGGCCGCGCGAGCGGGGTGGCGCGCTCAAGCGCTGGATGCAGGTGCGCAGTGTCGACCGACCGGCCTGCGAAGGCTGGATCGAGACGGGCTCGCAGTAGGGCCTGCGTCCCGTCAGGCGGTCAGGCCGAATTTCTGCTGGATGCTCGTCACGCTGCCACGCGAGCGGGCGAGTGCCGATACGCAGCGCGGATCGATCTGTCCGGCGTCGGCCATGCGCTTCAGTTCGAGCAGGGCTTCGTCGTTGCTGCACGGCGTGCGGTAAGGGCGTATTGACGTCAGCGCGTCGAATATGTCGGCGGTCGCAACGATGCGCGCTTCCAGCGGCACCGCATCTCCCGCCACGTGTTGCGGGTAGCCGCTGCCATCCAGGAATTCGTGGTGGAAGCGAACGATGTTCTTCAGCACCTGGAAATACGGCGTTGAGACAATGCCACCCTCCAGCATCATTTCTTCGATGAGCCGCTCACCCAGAGCGACATGTTCCTGCATGGCGAGGCGCTGTTCGTCGGTCAACCGCCCGGGCTTCAGCAGCAAGTTGTCGGCGACACCCACCTTGCCGACGTCATGCAGAGGGGAAAACAGATACACGTGTTCGATGAATTCGTCATCGCGCCCGAACTGCGGCGCGACGGCTTTCGCGATGAGGCGGCTGTAGCTCGACATGCGGTCGAGGTGACGACCGGTTTCGATGTCGCGCAGGTGCGCCCTTGCGCCCGCGCTCGTGGCGAGCCCTGCGACCGCCAGCGACAGGTTGAACATGTTGAACACCGACAGCCGGCACCACTGCACGTAGATCTGCAGCTCATGCAGCAAGCGGCTGTCGAAGAGGCCCTGTCTGCGCGAATCGAAGAACAGGAAGCCGAGCAGCTTCGCCGACAGGTAGAGCGGCACCGTATAGCTGCTGCGATAGCCATGCGCCAGCAGCCACAAGGTGTGTTCGCCGTGCGGCGGCTGCAACTTCACCATGTCGTCAATCACGCGCGCGGAATGGTTGTGCGCCAGCTCGAACAGCGAAGGGACGTCGGCCAGCGGGCGCTCGTACAGGGCCAGTCGGTCGGCCACGTCGCTGCTGTCGACATAGGTCTTCAGCGTGTCGTGCCGGCTGTCGTACAAGGCGATGGCGATGCGGTGCACCTGCGGATGATGATGACGCACCCGGGCATGCAGCCAGCGCATCTGCTCGGTCAGCGATGTACCGGGATCACCGGCAGGGGCTTCGGACGAATCGACGTTCGGCATCGCGCATACCTGACGAAACGAGTACCGCGATTATGAACCTTTGCGGGCCCGGGCGCGCCGGCAACGACGGTCGGAATACCTCAAGGGCATCGTCACACGGGTATCACGCGCGTGCGCTGTCAGCGGAGAAGCTGGACGGGAAGGTCGATGTCGCGCAGCACGTCGGGTGTGCCGGTGTCGATCAGCCACAGGTCGGTGCCGCGCAGCAGGTCGCGGGCGCCGCGGTCGCCGCTGAGGGCGGCCAGTTCCGGCGCCCAATGCGCACCGAAGGCGACCGGGTGGCCGCGTTGGCCATCGAATGACGCAGCAGCGATGCGATCCGGGGTGTCGATGGCGGCGGCCACGGCGCGGATGGCCGCGGCGGGCACCCACGGCATGTCGGCCAGCGCGACCAGCCATCCAGCGGCGCCCCGCGTGTCGCGCACCGCATGCGCCAGCGCGCTGCCCATGCCACCTTCGGCTTCACTGCTTTCGAGAATGTGACAGCCGGCGTCGCGCAGTTGCGCGGCCAGATCGGTCTGACCCGGCCGGATCACCGCAATGCTGCCGGGCAGCGCCGCGCACAGCGTGCGCGCTGCCTGCGCGGCAACGATCTGACCGTCCGGCAGGCGCGCCAGCAGCTTGCTGGTCTGGCCAGTCGGGTCGAAGCGTCGGCCGTAGCCGGCGGCGAGCAGGATGCCCTGCATCAGAAGATGTTCCGCGTCCGACGGGCACGCCCGGGCCACGGCGCGTCAGCCAGCCAGGCGCGCAGCGGAGGGGAGAGCGTCGCGACGGGCGGCCGGATACCGGGCCTGCGCGCACCCATCGGAGCGGAACTCAATCTCGACCCGCCGCGCACGACGTGAGCGTGTCGGCGGCGATGTCGAGTGCGGACTTGGCGTCGCGCACGTTCAGTAATGTGTCGGCGGCAGCGCCGTTCTTCATCGCCACCAGTTCGGCCGCGATTGACACCGCGATTTCGGCTGGCGTGCGGCTGCCGATGTACAGACCGGCCGGGCCGCGCAGACGATCGAGTTGCGCGTCGCTGACGTCGAATTCCTTCAGCCGCTCGCGCCGCGCGTCGTTGTTGCGGCGCGAGCCCAGGGCGGCGACATAGAAGGCGGGCGTCTTCAGCGCCTCCATCAGTGCCAGGTCATCCAGCTTCGGATCGTGCGTCAGCGCGATGACCGCCATGCGGGCATCCGGCTGCATGGCGATCACCAGATCGTCCGGCATGTCGCGCGACAGCGTGCTGCCGGGCACGGCCCACTCGTCGCTGTATTCCTCACGCGGATCGCACACGGTGACCGCGAAATCGAGCGACTGCGCGATGCGCGCCAGACTGGCCGACAGCTGGCCGGCGCCGATCAGCAATAGCCGGTAGCGCGGGCCGAACACGCTGATCAGCGTCTGGCCGTCGAAATGCAGCGCCTGGTCGGCGTGACCGGCGTGCAGCGTGGCGCGACCGCTGGCCAGATCGAGCCGGCGCGTCAGCAGATCGCCGCGTCCCAGTCGGGTCAGCAGTTCGTCGAGCGCTGCGGCTTCGATCAGCGGTTCCAGCACCAGCTGCAGCGTGCCACCGCAGGGCAGACCGAAGCGGCGCGCCTCGTCGGCGGTGACGCCGTAGCTCACGACGTGCGCCGCGCTCGGCAGGCCGTCGCGCCGCAGCCGGAACATGAGGTCGTCCTCGATGCAGCCGCCGGACACCGAACCCACCGCACGGCCGTCGTCGCGCAGTGCCAGCAGCGCGCCGGGCGGGCGCGGCGACGAACCCCAGGTGCGCACCACGGTGGCCAGCATGACGCGGTGACCGGCACGCAGCCAGTCGCGCGCGCGGGTCAGAACTTCGAGATCGAGACTGTCCATGGCTTATCCGGAGCTTTCCTGTCGGGGGTGATGTTGGGCATCGCTGCGCTCACCCCAACCTACGTTTCGTGCGTCTTGCCGTGGGTCGTGGTGTTGGGCATCGCTGCGCTCACCCCAACCTGCGTGTCGTGCGCTTTCTCGTTGGTCGTGATGTTGGGCATCGCTGCGCTCACCCCAACCTACGGGCTGAACAGTGCGAAATGCAACGTAGGTTGGGGTGAGCGCAGCGATGCCCAACACCCCACGCCGCACCCGACTCCTTCTGCCTATGCCGTCTGCAACTGCTCGCCGATCGGCAGCGTGCGGATGCGCTTGCCGGTTGCGGCGTGCAGTGCATTCACCAGCGCCGGCGCCAGCGGCGGCACACCCGGCTCGCCGACGCCGGTGGGCTTGGCGGCCGACTTCATGATGTGCACCTCGACCTTCGGCATTTCGTTGATGCGCAGCACCGGGTAGTCGTTGAAGTTCGACTGTTCGACCACGCCGTCCTTCAGCGTGATCGAGCCGGTCAGTGCGGCCGCCAGCGCGTAGCCGATGCCGCCTTCCATCTGCGCCTCGATCACGTCCGGATTGACCGCGATGCCGCAATCGATCGCGCACACCACGCGGTCGACCTTGAACGTGCCGTCCTTCTGCACCGTCACCTCGACCACCTGGGCGACGAAGCTGTTGAACGATTCATGCACCGCCACGCCGCGGCCGCGCTTCGCGCCGTCCTTCGAGGGCGCCAGCGGCTTGTTCCAGCCGGCCTTCTCGGCCGCCAGCCTGAGCACGCCGGCATGGCGCGGATGCTTGTCGAGCAGTGCCATGCGGTAAGCCACCGGGTCCTTGCCGGCGGCG
Organism: Methyloversatilis sp. XJ19-13; assembly: GCF_024580155.1. Taxonomy (NCBI): domain Bacteria; kingdom Pseudomonadati; phylum Pseudomonadota; class Betaproteobacteria; order Nitrosomonadales; family Sterolibacteriaceae; genus Methyloversatilis; species Methyloversatilis sp. XJ19-13. Next base: position 18,758 of record NZ_JANINH010000018.1, read on the forward strand.
CCGGCCAGTTCGTCGATGAACACTTCGGTCGCGAAACCGGTGTGGGTCGAACCGACCGAACGCCACCACTGCACCGGCACCTTCACTTCGCCATTGGTGGTGTGCAGGTCGACATTCAGATTGGGAATGGCATACGGCAGCGTGGACGCGCCCTCGACCGACAGCATGTCGATGCCTTCCTTGACCAGCATGCCTTCGAACGGCGAACCGGCGGCGATCGACTGGCCGACGATGCGCTGCTGCCAGGCGACCGGCATGCCTTTCGCGTCGAGCGCGGCGCGCACCCGGTGCAGGTAGATCGGCCGGTAGTAGCCGCCGCGTGTGTCATCTTCGCGCGTCCACACCAGCTTGACCGGTGCCCGGCCCTTGATGGCCTGCACGATCTGCGCGGTTTCGAGCAGGTAGTCGGACTGCGGATTGGCGCGCCGGCCGAAACTGCCACCGGCATACACCATGTTGAGCTTCACCTGCTCGAGCTTCAGGCCGAACATCTTCGCCAGCGCGAACTGGTCGCCGGTGTGCAGCTGTTCGCCGTTCCACACCTCGCAGCCGGAGGCGTCGAGCTTCATGACGCAGTTCAACGGCTCCATCGACGCATGGGCCAGGAAGGGGAAGGCGAATTCCGCCTCGATCACCTTGCCGGCGGCACCCAGCGCCGCTTCGGCGTCGCCGTCCTTGCGCGCGGCCAGACCGGGTGTCTGCGCCAGTTCGCGGTAGCGGGCGACGATGGCGTCGCTGCTCCCGCGGTAGGCGGCGGATTCGTCCCACTCGATCTTCAGCGCGTCGCGGCCCTTCTTGGCGCTCCAGAAATCCTTCGCCAGCACGGCCACGCCATTCGGAATCGTGACCACGTCGGTCACGCCCGCGATGGCACGCGCCGCCTTGTCGTCGACCGACGCAACCCTGCCGCCGAAGCGCGGCGGGTGGGCGACCACGGCGGTCAGCATGCCGGGCAGCTTCACGTCCTGCGTGAAGATGGCGCGGCCGGTGGTCTTGGATACGCTGTCGACGCGCGGTGCCGAGCGACCGATCAGCGTGAAGTCCTTCGCGTCCTTCAGCTTCACCTCGGCCGGCACCGCCTGCCGGCCGGCTGCTTCCGCCAGTTCGCCGAAGCCGGCCTTCCTGCCGCTGGCCGCGTGCGACACGACGCTCGCCTTCACGCTGATCTGGCTGGCCGGCACTTTCCACTGCTCGGCGGCCGCCGCCACCAGCATGGCGCGCGCGGTGGCACCGGCGCGGCGCATCTGTTCGAACGAATTGGCGATCGCGGTGCTGCCGCCGGTGCCCTGTGCCGGACCCCAGAACAGGTTGTTGTAGCGTTTGGCATCGGCCGGCGCGCCTTCGACCTTCACCTTCGACCAGTCGGCGTCCAGCTCTTCGGCCACCAGCGTGGCCAGCCCCGTATAGACGCCCTGACCCATTTCGAGGTGCTTGGACACGATGGTCACCATGCCGTCAGTGCCGATGCGGATGAAGGCACTGGGCGAGAACTCGCCGTCGACCATGGTGCTGCCGGCCAGACCTGGACCTGCAGCCGGCGCGTTCGAATTCGATCCGGCCATGACCGGCGTGACGATGGCCAGCGCCAGGCCGGCGCCGCCCTTCAGAAAACCGCGACGGGTCGTCTGGAATGCATTTTCGATCCTGAAATTCATGGGTGCGCTCCTCAAGCCAGTGTCTTGGCGGCTTCGTGGATGGCCGCACGGATGCGGACATAGGTGGCGCAGCGACACACGTTGCCGCTCATCGCGGCGTCGATGTCGGCGTCGCTCGGCTTCGGATTGGTCGCCAGCAGCGCAGTGGCCGACATGATCTGGCCGGACTGGCAGTAGCCGCACTGCACCACGTCCAGCTTCTGCCAGGCGGCCTGCACAGCGGCACCGACCTTCGCTTCGCCGACCGCCTCGATGGTGGTGATCTTCTTGCCGGCTAAGGCCGACAGCGGCGTGACACAGGAGCGCGTGGGCTGGCCATCGACATGCACCGTACAGGCGCCGCACATGGCGATGCCGCAGCCGTACTTGGTGCCGGTCATGTCGAGGCCGTCGCGCAGCGCCCACAGCAGCGGCGTGTCGTCGGGCAGGTCGACCGCGACGTCGCGGCCATTGAGGTTGATCTTTGCCATGGGAATCCTCCGGGAAAGGCAGCAGCAGCGGCAACGCTGCGCCGCAGACGCACGCGAATGACGCAGCGGTATGCAATGGACTGCACGGTATCCGCTTTGTTTTATTAGGTCGACTGGTTAATCTTGCAAGACCTATGAAGCAAGACTTAAAGATCGACGCCGCCATCCTGCCCGCGCTTACGGCCTTCGAATGCGTCGCACGGCATGCCAGCTTTTCGCGCGCGGCGGCCGAACTGGGCGTGTCGGCGTCGGCGCTGTCGCAGTCGGTGCGCGGGCTGGAACAGCGGCTGGGCGTGCGCCTGCTCACCCGCACCACGCGCCGCGTCGCGCTGACCGAGGAGGGCGAACGCTTCTACGACGGCGTGCGCGTGGGCCTCGACGAACTGGGCAGCGCACTCGAACTGCTGGCGCAATCCCGCGGCCAGGCCACGGGCACCGTGCGCATCAACATGCCGCGCGTCGCCTACGGCCTGCTGATCGCGCCGCATCTGGCCAGCTTCGCGGTGCACCACCCCGAGGTCGGGCTCGAATTCGCGCTCGACGACGGGCTGGCCGACATCGTCGCCGCGCGCTTCGACGCCGGCATGCGGCTGGGCGAAAGCATCGAAGCCGACATGGTGGCGGTACGCATCGGCGGGGCACAACGCATGATCACCGTCGCCGCACCGGATTACCTCGCCCGGCGCCCGGCACCGCGCACGCCGGAAGACCTCGCCGCACACGAGTGCGTGCGCTATCGCTACCTGTCGAGCGGGCGCACGGCGCGCTGGGTGTTCCAGCGCGACGACCGCACGCTGGAAGTCGAAGTTGGCGGCCGCTTCATCGTCAATGACGCGGAGGCCGAAATCGATCTCGCCTGCCGCGGCTTCGGGCTGGCGCAATCACTCGAATCGCTGGTCGCCGCCGATCTGGCCGGCGGCCGGCTGGTGCGCGTGCTCGAACGCTTCGAAATGCCGCTGTCCGCCTTCCATCTGTATTTTCCGAGCCGCGCACAGATGCCGGCACGGCTGCGCGTGTTCATCGACCACTTCCAGGCGGCCAACGAATGAGATTCAAAGTGCAAGGTCAGAACTTGCCGCTTGCGGTCTGCAGTTGGCGGATGAGCAGGTGCGGCAGATGTCCGGAGCCGGGCAGCGCCACGTAACTGCCGGGTGGGAACACCCGGCGCAACGCCGACGAGACGCCGTCGGGCGCGCTGTGCAGGCAGGCGACCGCGATGCCCGCGCGACGCGCGTCGGCCAGTGCATGCGCCAGGTCTTCGGTCAGGTAGCGCGGATCATGGATGTCGACGTCGTGCGGCTCGCCGTCGGTCAGCAGCAGGATGAGACTGCGCGACCGTGCCGGCAGCTGTGCCATGGCGTGGCGCAGTGCCGCGCCCATGCGGGTCGAGCCGGCGCTGACCAGACCGCCGGCGCGCGCCAGCACCGTGTCTGCGCAGGCCTTTTCCTCGCGATCCTTGACGCGCTGCACGCGCACTCTGTGGCGCGTGTCGGATGCGAAGGCTTGAACGGTGCAGCGATGTCCGGTGGCCTCCAGTGCCGCGGCGGCGAGCAACGCCGCCTCGCGCAGCGCCTCCAGCACCGTGCGGCCTGACGGCAGCGCCAGCGCGGTTGACGCCGACGTATCGATCAACAGCAGCACGTCGATCACCTCGACGCGGGCCGCGCTGTCGCGGTACAGCCGGCGCTCCGGGTCGTGTCCGGCGCGCAACGCGATGCCGGCATCAATCAGCGCGCCGGTGTGCAGCAGATCGCCGTCCTTGCTGCGCCCCTGTGTCGGCCGGCGATCCGACACGGCCGCCGCCTGCAGCAGGCGCACCGTGCGGGCGAGGTGTCGCTCCAGTCCGGCGCGCACGGCTGCGGCGTCCGACCGGGGTGCACGCGCCTCGATCACGGTGCACCAGTCCGGCCGGGCGCGGCCGATCAGGCGATCCCACTCCGGATAGGTCACGGTACGCAGCGACGATTCGATCTGCAGCACGCTCGCCGCCGCGTCGCCGGCATCGCTGTCCGGCGTGCCCTGCGGCGGCGGACGTTCGAAGCTCATGTCGGCGTCGTCATCGCCCGACGCACCGTTCGCGTCGGGCAGTTCCTGCTCGAGGGGCGTCGCTGACGGCGGCAGTTGTTCGTCGCGCATCCACAGATGGTGATTGTCATCGCGATAATCGACAGGTTCGACCTGCCAGCCACCCGGGTTCAGGCGCAGCCGCATCTGGCCGACGTCGTTGCCCAGCCTCGACGCGACGTCACGCAACTGCGCCGGTGTTGCGAGCGCCAGCGCACCGTGCGGCGTGAAGAACAGCCCGCGCACCTTCGCCATCCAGGCGTGGCCATCCTCGTGCGCCGGGTCGAACAGGCAGCGCGACAGACGCGCCAGCAGCGCTTCGGCGCCATTGCCCCAGCTCGCGTCGGCAACGTGGTGCGGCGCCCACAGCCGGCGCAGACCGGGCAGCGCCTGCATGGCCAGCCATTCGACGCGCGCGTCTTCCAGTATTTCGAGCAGGGCGCGCTGCACCGGCTTCAATCGGGCGCGCTCGAACGGCGCCCCCCCGAAACTCAGGTGGGCGGCCGCATGCGCAGCGCGGGCGCGCTGCAGCGCCGCGTCGCCGAGCGCCGGCAGATGCAGCACCGGCCGGCTGCCTTCGATGCCCAGTATCGTGCGCGCCGCGTCGTTGGCGGCCGGCAACGTGGTCAGCCGGGGCGCCACATCCCACAGCGCGCGCAGATACAGCGACAGCGCGCGCGCACCGGCGGGGTCAGGCGAAACAGGCATCGATGGCCGCGATCAGCGCCGCCGCGACTTCGCGGTCGTCGGTCAGCGGGCCGGCAACCGCCTGCCGGCAGGCAGAGCGCGCCGACAGGCCCTGCGCGATCAGCGCGCCAGCGTGGATCAGCATGCGCGTGCTGGCGCCCTCGTCCAGTCCGTCACCAGCCAGCCGGCGCGTGCGCTCGGCGAGCGCCACCAGCTGGCGCGCGGTGGCTTCGTCGATGCCGCTTTCGTGCATGACGATGGCGCACTCGTGATCGGCGTCCGGATAGCCGAATTCGAGCGCGGTGAAGCGCTGTCGGGTCGACGGCTTGAGCGTCTTGTGCAGCCCGTGATAGCCCGGGTTGTACGACACGACCAGCCGGAAATCGGGGTGCGCGTGCAGCAGTTCGCCGGTGGCGGCCAGCGGCAGCTGGCGCCGAGCGTCGGTCAGCGGATGGATCAGCACCGTGGTGTCGGCACGCGCTTCGACGACTTCGTCGAGATAGCAGATCGCGCCGAAGCGTACCGCGCGCGTCAGCGGGCCGTCCTGCCAGCGCGTACCCGAGGCATCGAGCAGGAAACGTCCGATCAGGTCGCCGGCGGTCAGGTCTTCGTGGCAGGCGACCGTGATCAGCGGCAGACCGAGCTTCCACGCCATGTACTCGACGAAGCGCGTCTTGCCGCAGCCGGTCGGACCCTTGAGCATGACCGGCAGGTGGCGCGCATGCGCCGCCTCGAAGGCCCCAACCTCATCGCTGGCGGCCGTGTAGTAAGGCTCACCTGCGACTCGCCAGTCTGCCAGCGGGTCTGCGCCCGCCACGCCGACCGCCTGCCGCAGGTCGGCGGTCGCGGGCGCGATCACTTGTGGCCGACAGTGGCCGGATTGGGCAGCCCTTCGATCGGACATTCCTCCGTGCCGACGGTGTCGCGCGTGAAGGCTTCGACCGCCTTGCGCGTACCTTCCGGATCATTGATCCACTTCGAGTAGAAGTCGTACGGGCAGGCCGCCACACCCTTGTCGCCGTCGCGCGAATTGATCAGGCCGGTGTAGCCGCGGTGCAGCAGCTTGAACAGGTGATTCTCCGACTGCCCGTTCTTGCGGAAGTCGCGGATCAGGCTCTTGGACAGTGCGGCGTACTGCAGACCCATCTCTTCTTCACCGCATTCGCCCAGCGTGCGGCCATCGAATCCGATGATGGCCGAGTGGCCGAAGTAGGAGTACACGCCATCGAAGCCGGCCGCGTTCGATACCGCGACATAGACGTTGTTGGCGAAGGCCATGGCCTTCGAAATCATGATCTGCTGTTCCTTGGCCGGATACATGTAGCCCTGGCAGCGCACGATCAGTTCGGCGCCCTTCATCGCGCAGTCGCGCCAGATTTCCGGGTAGTTGCCGTCGTCGCAGATGATCAGGCTGACCTTCAGACCCTTGGGGCCTTCGGACACATAGGTGCAGTCGCCCGGGTACCAGCCCTCGATCGGCACCCAGGGCATGATCTTGCGGTACTTCTGCACCACCTCGCCCTGATCGTTCATCAGGATGAGCGTGTTGTACGGCGCCTTGTTCGGGTGTTCCTCGTGCTGTTCGCCGGTCAGCGAAAACACGCCCCACACCTTGGCCTTGCGGCAGGCGTCGGCAAAGATCGCCGTCTCGTCGCCGGGCACGGTGGTCGCCGTGTCATACATTTCCTTCGAGTCGTACATGATCCCGTGCGTGCTGTATTCCGGGAAGATGACCAGATCGAGACCAGGCAGGCCGGCCTTCATGCCGATCAGCATTTCGCCGATCTTGCGTGCGTTGTCCAGTACTTCCGCCTTGGTATGCAGGCGCGGCATCTTGTAATTGACGACCGCGACGCCAACCGTGTCCTTGCTGCTCGAAATGTCTCCGTGATGCATGAAATCCTCGCTGGCAGAATGGAATCGACTGTCCATTGTGCGAACGGAGCGTCGCGCGCCAATACGTCGATTGACGTATCGGGCGGCACGCCCTCCATGGTGAAGCCCGTCATCAGCGACATGGGGGTGCGGGCTTTGCAGTTGTTGGGCATCGCTGCGCTCACCCCAACCTACGTGCCCCCCTCGTTCTGCTTTTGCTCGTCGTCGTCGCAAGACCGTAGGTTGGGGTGAGCGCAGCGATGCCCAACAGCACGCCCCCCAGACAAGGATGTCGATCAACGACGGACGCCCCGGTCACGAAGCTCTGTCCCACGCGCGACAGACCGCTTGCCGGCCAGCCCGATCCGAGCGCACGCGCCGTCAGACGTAGGACANGTCGATCAACGACGGACGCCCCGGTCACGAAGCTCTGTCCCACGCGCGACAGACCGCTTGCCGGCCAGCCCGATCCGAGCGCACGCGCCGTCAGACGTAGGACACCCCCGGCTCGCGCGGGCGCACCGTCTGCGCCCGCAGCAGGGCGTCGGTGATGTTGCCGGCGATGTTCTCCTCGCCCAGCCGGTCGGCGAAGCCGGAGCGGCGGATCAGCGAACCCGGCTGTTCGTTCAGGTCGCACAGGATGAGCGTGGCGCCGCGCCGGGCCAGGTTGCGCTGCAGCGTCTGCAGGATGTCCAGTCCGGTCGTGTCGATGCTGATCACCTTTTCCAGGTCGAGGATGACCGCGTCCGGGTGGCCGTCCTGCATCAGCAGCAGGTTTTCCAGCTTGTTGGCGGCGCCGAAGAACAGCGAGCCGGTCAGCCGGTAGGCCAGGATGCGCGGCGTGCCATCGGGCCGGGCAAGCGCCTCGACGCCGTAGAAGTCTTCCAGCGGCAGGCGCTCGATGCGCGTCAGGTCGGACATGCGGTAGATGAAGAACAGGCTGGCCAGCGCCATGCCCAGTTCGACCGCCAGCGTCAGGTCGAACACCACGGTGACGAAGAAGGTGGCCAGCAGGATGGTGCGGTAGGCGGTCGAGTAGCGCGCCAGTTCCTTCGGCGCGAAGGCGTGCCATTCGCCCATGTTGACCGCCACGACGACGACGATGGCCGACAGCGTGGCGAGCGGAATGTGGCTGGCCAGCGGCGCCAGCGCCAGCACGATGGTCAGCAGCACGCTGGCGTGGATGATGCCGGCCACCGGCGTGCGGCCGCCAGTGCGCACATTGGTCGCGGTGCGCGCAATGGCGCCGGTGGCGGCGAAGCCGCCGAACAGCGGCGCGGCGATATTGGCGATGCCCTGCGCCATCAGTTCCTGGTTCGGGTCGTGGCGGTCGTCGATCTGGCTGTCGGCGATGCGCGCCGACAGCAGCGATTCGATGGCACCCAGCAGCGCGATGGTCAGTGCGGGTGCGATCAGCTTGCCGAGCAGGCCGAACGACAGCGCCGGCAGGCCGATGTCCGGCAGCTCGCGTGGAATGCCGCCGAAGCGGCTGCCTATCGTGTCGACCGGCAACTGGATGAAGGCATTCACCGCGGTCGCGATGACCAGCACCGCCAGCGGGCCGGGCAGGCGTCGCATCCACGCCACCTGCTTCGCCAGCCGGTTCCAGCCCAGCAGCACCGCGAGCGACGCGCACGACAGCGCGAGCGTGGCACTGTCGAGCGTCGGCAGCGCCTGGTACAGCGCTTCCATCTTGCCGAAGAACTCGCCCGGCAGGCTGTCGACACGCAGACCGAGGAAGTCCTTGATCTGCGATATGAAGATGACCACCGCGATGCCGTTGGTGAAGCCGATGACGACCGACAGCGGGATGAAGCGGATCATGCTGCCGAGCCGGAACGCGCCCATGGCGAGCAGCATGACGCCGGACATCATCGTGGCGATCAGCAGGTTCTGCACGCCGTAGTCGACGACGATGGCGTAGATGATGGGGATGAAGGCGCCGGTCGGGCCGCCGATCTGCACCCGCGAGCCGCCCAGCGCGGAAATCAGGAAGCCGGCGACGATGGCGGTCCAGATGCCGGCGGTCGGCGACATGCCGCTGGCGATTGCGAACGCCATGGCCAGCGGCAGCGCGAGCACGCCAACCGTAATGCCGGCCGAGAGGTCGCCGGAAAACTGCCCGCGGTCATAGCCGCGCAGCGTGTCAAACAGCTTGGGTCGGAACTGGATGTTCATGAAATCTCCGCATCGATAGTGAGTGCCATGCGATGTGCGGAGAGGGGCGCCAGCGGGCGGCGCGCTGCCGGACGACCCAGCGACGGGTCGGTGTCAGTGGCACGGGATGGCGCCGGAAATGCTCATGACGACATTGTCGGCTGCGCTGCGGGTGCCTGTCCAGCGTCAGCGCGGGCGCCGGCGCAGGCGTGCGACGAGCAGCGCGAGCCCGGCGACGAAGCCGGCCCATGCCGATGGTTCCGGCACCGCCGCGGCGTAGGCGGCTTCGGCTCCCCAGTAGGTCGGCAGCGTGTCCCAAGGGTTGTCGCCGCGGTCGTCCGTGACGTAAACGTGGCCGACGTTGTGCGCCCGCGCCGTGTCGATGATGGTGCGCATCGCGTCGGCATCCGCCACGTCGTAGACCAGATGCGCGAAACGCGTGGCGTCCTGCGCCGCGGTCCACGGGTCCGGCGCGTAGCCGGCGTATTCGGCAGCCGGGCTTTCGAAGGTGACCAGCACGTCGGCCGTCGCCAGCCAGGCTTCGGGCGTCTGCGTGCCCGGATTGGCAACGATGTGGTTCCTTTCGAAGCCACCCTTGATGTAGGCGTGCAGCGACTGGTAGTAGCCAAGGTGCTGCGCGAGATTCGACACCTCGTCGAGAAAGATGCCGTCCACGCCGTACTGTGCGTAGTAGCGGTCGATCTCGGCCTTCACCAGCGCTTCGCTGCGCGCGCCGTAGCCAGTGTACACATAGCCGATCAGGCGACCGCCGGCCGCCTGAAAGGCATTCGCTACCGCTGCGTAGTCGCTGTCAAAGGCCGCACCGGGGCCGCTGTCGGGGTTCAGGATGGCGGTGATGGCCACGTCCGGCGCGGCCTCGGTCAGCGTCTGCCAATAGGTGACGCCATCATCCACCGGATAGAAGTAGGCCGGTACCAGCAATTCGAGGGCGTGGGCGGTGGGCATGGCGAAGACAAACAGCGCAACGGCAATGGTGGATTTCACGGGAGTTCCGCAGGCAGTGGATTGGACGCATGCTGCGCGTGGGCGTGCAAGGACGCAATCGCCCTTGCGGAGGGGACCGGGCGATCTGTGGGTGGCGTCCTTGTCAGGCGCACCCCTTGAGCCGCGAGAGACGTCCTCACTTGCGAGCTCCGAGGGCCGCGCGATAGCAAACAGCGCGCAAGTGCACGGTTTCCGACGTTTGTACTCTTGCTTTTCAGGTGCGATCATCATCACATCTTGCAACGACTGCACACAGGAGTTCCGGCCGCATGCCGCTATCGAGCACCACGCGTTCCGAATTGAAGACCCTTTATAACGCCCTGGCTGATCGCGTTCTGGAGCCCGGCGACCCGGTCTATGTGAAAGAAGTCAATGGTACCGGCCCGTCCGGCGCAGACCCGGTGGAGGAGATTGCCACCGAAATCGACTGGCAGGAAGGCGGTGGTGTCTGCCTGTTCACCGGCCAGCGCGGCACCGGCAAAAGCACGGAACTGAGGCGGCTGCAACGCCGGCTGACCGATCTGGGCATCGTCGCCTTCTACGTCGACATGGCGGAATACGTCCTGCTGAGCAAGAACATTGAAATCAGCGATTTCCTGATTTCAATGGCAGGCGCGCTGTCCGAAAGCATCGAAGCCGATCCGCGATTCGGCAAGTCGCCCGCGCATCGTTCCTACTGGGAGCGTCTGGTCGGCTTCCTCGATACCAAGGTCGAGTTCGAGGAAATCAGCCTGCCGGTCGGCGATGTAGCTCAGATCAAGGCGTCGCTGAAGAACGACCCGGATTTCAAGCAGCGCATACAGCAGGCCGCGCGCGGCCATATCGCGCAACTGGTGGGCGATGCACACGCCTATTTCCGGGATGCCATCGGCTTCATCCGGGAGCAATTGAACGACAAGGACCGCAAGGTCGTGCTCATCGTCGATTCCATCGAGCGCATACGCGGAGTCGGTTCGGAATCGATGGAGGTGTTCGAAAGCGTGCGCAATCTGTTTTTCGCTCATGCCGAACATCTGCGCATCCCGATGCTGCACGTGGTCTACACCGTGCCGCCCTACCTGTCGGTGCTCGCGTCCGGCGCGGGCAGCCTGATGGGCGGCGCCGTCGTACGTCGGCTCGTGAGCACGCATGTGTTCCAGGACCGCAGTCGAGAGCCGGATCCGGCGGGCCTCGCCACCATGCGCGACATCGTGCAGAAGCGTTATCCGTCCTGGGATCGGGTGTACACGCAGGACACGCTGGACAGGCTGGCGCTCAGTTCGGGCGGCGACCTGCGCGAATACTTCCGGCTGCTCAGGCAGTGCCTGCCGGCGGTGCAGGACGACGCCGATCTGCCCTTGCCGCCCGCCAGCGTCCGGCACGTCGAGAACGTCGCGCGCAATGAAATGCTGCCGATACCGGAAGACCAGAAACAGTGGTTGAAGCGGATAGCGGACACGCATGACACCTGCCTGCAGAAGGAAGAGGATTTACCGCTGCTGGCCCACTTTCTGGACAACCGGCTGGTCATGAATTACCGCAACGGCAGCGACTGGTATGACGTGCACCCGCTGATCCGCGACGTGGTCGATAGCGCCGCGACCTGATATGGCGGCTGCCGGCGAACTGCTTCCGGACGGCATCGACGAAGCCAGCGCGGTGGCGCTTCTGCGTCACCTGGAATGGGAGCGCGACCGCTTTTCCATCGTATTCCTGTTCGCTGACATCGGCCCGGCGCATGCCTTGCTGGACTGGCTGTCGCGCAGACTCGCGGTCGAAGGTGTGGACCTCACGAGAGTGGACGCGGGTGCCGACTTCGAGGCTCGCCCCGAGGCGTGGCTGGACTACCTCGCTGGTTCCATAGAATCCGGGCTCGTTGGATACGCGCCGGTGGCGCTGACGCTGCTCGCTTACCCGGCAGACCCGCTGTGGAACGACGCACGTTCCCGCTTCATGGCGCGGCTGAACGAACGCCGCCATCTGCTCGAAACCCGCATGAAATCGGCTCTGCTGCTGCTGCTGCCCCATGGTTACAAAGCGACGGCCCGGCGCATTGCCCCCGATCTGTGGCATGTGCGGGCGATCAGTTTCGACATCCGGCTAAGCGCTTCCGGGCAGCCGGCGCCGGAGCCGACACGCGAAACGGGGCGGGTCCCGACCATGCTCGATATTCGCCCGGAAGAACCCCTGCAGGAAGAACAGGCTTGGGCCGACGCGTTGGCGCGTGCCGGAGGAGAGGTTGAGCGGGTGTACCTGCCGCTGTCGTCGGCGGCCATCGATGCACTGCTGGCGCACGGTCGTGTGCCCAGCGCGCGCCGTGTTGCGCAACAGGCTCTGGACGTGACGCGCGTTCGCAGTCGGTCGGATACGCCTGAATCGCTGCGCGACCTGTCGGTGTCGCTGGATAGGGTGGGGGATGCGGCGCGGGCGCAGGGAGACTGGTCGCAGGCCGAAGCGGTGTATCGGGAAAGACTGGGCCTCGCGCGGCACCTGGTGGAGAGGCTGGGTACTACGCCGGAATCGCTGCGCGACGTGTCGGTGTCGCTGGCTCAGGTGGGGGCGGTGGCGCGGGCGCAGGGCGACTGGTCGCAGGCCGAGGCGGTGTATCGGGAAAGTCTGGGCCTCGCGCGGCAACTGGTGGAGAGGCTGGGTGCGACGCCGGAATCGCTGCGCGACCTGTCGGTGTCGCTGGATAAGGTGGGGGCGGTGGCGCAGGCACAGGGCGACTGGTCGCAGGCCGAGGCGGTGTATCGGGAAAGTATGGGCCTCGCACGGCAACTGGTGGAGAGGCTGGGTACTACGCCGGAATCGCTGCGCGACCTGTTGGTGTCGCTGGATAAGGTGGGGGATGTGGCGCGGGCGCAGGGTGACTGGTCGCAGGCCGAGGCGGTGTATCGGGAAAGCCTGGGCCTCGCGCGGCAACTGGTGGAGAGGCTGGGTACTACGCCGGAATCGCTGCGCGACTTGTCGGTGTCGCTGAATAAGGTGGGGGCGGTGGCGCGGGCGCAGGGCGACTGGTCGCAGGCCGAGGCGGTGTATCGGGAAAGTCTGGGCCTCGCGCGGCAACTGGTGGAGAGGCTGGGTGCGACGCCGGACTCGCTGCGCGACCTGTCGGTGTCGCTGCAGAAGGGGGGGGATGTGGCGCGGGCGCGGGGCGACTGGGCGGAGGCCGAGGCGGGGTATCGGGAAAGTCTGGGCCTCGCGCGGCAACTGGTGGAGAGGCTGGGTGCGACGCCGGAGTCGCTGCGCGACCTGTCGGTGTCGCTGGATAAGGTGGGGGCGGTGGCGCAGGCACAGGGAGACTGGTCGCAGGCCGAAGCGGTGTATCGGGAAAGCCTGGCGATACGCCGGCAACGGGTGGAGACGCTGGGTACTACGCCGGAATCGCTGCGCGACATGTCGGTGTCGCTGAACAACGTGGGGGCGGTGGCGCAGGCACAGGGCGACTGGTCGCAGGCCGAGGCGGTGTATCGGGAAAGTCTGGACCTGAGGCGGCAACTGGTGGAGAGGCTGGGTGCGACGCCGGAATCGCTGCGCGACCTGTCGGTGTCGCTGAACAACGTGGGAGATGTGGCCCGCGAACGTGGCGGGCGTGATGAGGCGCTGGCTGCGTTGAGCGAATCGGTGAGCGTATTGCTGCAGGTGACGCGCAGTACCCAGGCCGTTGCGGAGCCTGCAGTCGAACTGGTCGACGCCCTGGAACGCCTCGCGGAGGTGGATCGCAGCGCGCCAGCCGTTTTTGTGGAAGACGCCCGCGCGTGCCTGATGGCGCTACCCGACGGCGAACAGAAAAAGCAGGTGCTTGAAAGACTTGCCGAACTCGGTCTGTACCCTGCCCCCGAGACTGGCTCCTGAACGGGCTTCTCCAGTCAGGTGCTCAGGGTCCTGCGGCAACTATCGATCGGCGCAGCATGGCGCTCAGCGCGTCGATCATCTGCGCCATGCGCCCGTTGCCTCCAAGCCAGTTGCCTCCAATGCGGCTCGTCGGCAATGCGGTACACGGCTAGAAGCTTGCGCCACGGAGGATGCGCCGATGTTGCGGCAATCGGCCAGATTCACGCGTGCTTGAACGCGGGTGGGCGGCTGGACAGGGCGCTACCCGAGCAGCCGGTCGACACCGAGCAGGGTCAGCAGACCGAGTGCGGCGAAGATCGCGGCGGCAATGCCATGCACCAGCTTCATCGGAATCTTCGCGCCGAAACGGTCACCGACAAACACCGCCGGCACATCGGCGATCAGCATGCCCAGCGTGGTTCCCATGACGACCAGCAGCGGACTGGCGTAGTGCGCCGCCATGGCGATGGTGGCGATCTGCGTCTTGTCGCCCATTTCGGCCAGGAAGAAGGTGACCAGCGTGGCCCCGAACACGCCGAGGCGCGCCGCGACCTTCGTTTCCTCATCCTCGATCTTGTCCGGAATCAGCGTCCAGATGGCCATGCCGATGAAGGACAGGCCGAGCACCCAGCGCAACACCTCCGGGCTCAGCACCGAGGTGATCCAGCCGCCCAGCGCGCCCGCCAGACCGTGGTTGACGAGCGTCGCGCACAGGATGCCGGCGATGATGGGCAGGGGCTTCCTGAAGCGTGCGGCCAGAATGAAGGCCAGCAACTGGGTCTTGTCGCCGATTTCGGCCAGTGCGACCACGCCGGTCGACACGATGAAGGCTTCCATGATGCTGTACGGGTTGTCGGTCCGGGGGCGGGGCGTGACGTTAGCACGAAAGGTCGGCAGAGACCGTGCCGCAGCCGGGTTGAACAATTGCGGTTCCGCCGCGTCTGAGCGGCGTGCTTGTTGTCCTCGTTGCGCCTTCGCCGTGCCTTTTTTCCCTTCCTTTGCTCGCCATGACCACGCCCGACATCGAATCCTCCACCGGCCTGACCGTGCTGTACGACGGCGACTGCCCGCTGTGCCGGCGCGAAGTCGGCGTCTACCGGGGCTTGCGGCCGCTGCGGCCACTGCACTGGGTCGACGTCAGCGACCGCAGGCTCGCCCTGCCGGTCACCGGCGAGCGGGCCGACTATCTGGCACGCTTTCACGTGCGGCGCGACGACGGCGAAGTGCTCAGCGGTGCACGCGCCTTCATCGCACTGTGGGCGGCCCTGCCCGGCTGGCGCTGGCTGGCCCGCGCCGGCGCGCTGCCGGGCGTGGCCAGCGTGCTCGAAGTCGCCTACCGGGGCTTCCTGCGCGTGCGCCCTTCGATGCAGCGCGTCGCGCGCGCGCTCGACACGCCGGGCGTGCCGGACGACCTGATCGGCGAACTGCGCTCGGACCATGCGGGTGAGACCGGTGCGGTGTGGATCTACCGCGGCATCCTCGCCGTGTCGCGCGATCCGCTCGTGCGCGAATTCGCGCAGCGCCATGGGGTGACCGAGCAGCAGCACCTGGACCGGATTTCGGCGCTGCTGCCACCGTTGCGGCGCAGCGTGCTGCTGCCCGGCTGGCGTGTCGCCGGCTTCCTGACCGGCGCGTTGCCGGCGCTGTTCGGCGCGCGCGCGGTGTTCGGCACCATCGGCGCAGTGGAAACCTTTGTCGACCGTCATTACCAGCAGCAGATCGACCGTCTGCCGGACGACGGCAGCCACCCGGCCTTGCGCGCGCTGCTGGTCGAGTGTCAGGCCGATGAATGCGCGCATCGCGACGAAGCGCTGGGGCATGGTGACCTGCCCGACGGCTGGCTGATGCGTAGCTGGTGTGGTCTGGTGGGCAGCGGGTCGGCGTTCGCGGTGACGATTGCGCGGCGGCTCTGAGCGCCGTCGCCGCCCGCATCAGAGGCGCAGCGCGCCCGCGTAGCCGGTCAGCTCCAGATAGCCGCGTCCGACCGGATGACCCACCTCCGTTGCGCTGACCGCGCCTTCCCAGTAGATGGCGCCGCTGCTGGCGCGACTGTCCAGTTCCTGGTCGTCCATCAGCGGCTGCAGGTCGAACCGGCGCTCACCGACGCGGATGGTCATCGCGACCGGATAGCGGCCGGCGGTGCGCGGGCTGAGCCAGGTGCGCCGCACGCTGAATTCGATGTCGGCCGGCGCGAACTGCCGCTCGCCCCGCGCGTCGCGCAGCGTCGCCGATGCCCACATCGCGCGGCCCTCGCCATCGCGCATGCGGAACACCATCAGGGCGCCGCCGTCGTCCAGATTGAGCCCCAGCCAGTCCCAGCCGGTGGCACCGTCAGGCATCAGCGCGCTCGACCACTCATGGTCCAGCCAGGCGCGGCCGCGCACGCGCTGCCGACGCCGACCGATGTCCAGCGTGCCGGCGACCGCAAGCTGCGGCCAGCTCAGATAGTGACTGGCGTGCGCCGGGTCGGCCGCCTTCTGGCTGAAACCGGCGTCGCCCTGCCACAGCACCGGCTGGGTCGGCGTGAAATCGAGTGCATAGCCGAAATCGGCCGCCGCGATGCGCGCCGTCAGATGCTCCGGCGCAGGGTCGCGACGCAGGCTCCAGTCGTCGATGTGCACGTCCAGATCGCTCATCGACGCCTCGGCCAGGCCGAAGCCGGCGCGCGCAATCTTCTGCGCATGCAGCAGGCGGCCGCGTGCGGCGTCCGACACCGCGGCATGCGCAAACAGGATCTGGCCCGGTGCGAAACGGCTTGCACTGGCGTCGTGCGCCGGCTGGCGCACGCGGAAGAAGGTGAGCTGGAAGCCGACCGGCGCTGCGCCATCGCGCTCCAGCCAGCCGGTGATGTACCACCACTCGATGCGGTGGCGCGGGTGCGCACCATGGTCGCGCGGCAGCACGAGGGGCGTGCCGCGCACGACCGGGTCGAATTCCGGGCCGTGCGCCAGCGCCGGCAGGGCGGCGAGCAGCGGCAGCTTGAGCAGGAGGCGTCGCAGCGGAAGGTCTGCGTGAGCGGGCGTCATGCGCCTTGGACGCCCGCCGCGGCAGGGGTTCCGCTGCCGTTCATGCCGCGCCGTGCGCGAGGCAACGCTCCAGCGCGTCGACGACCTGTACCCCGGTATGCTCAGGTCGCACGCCGGCATGGCGCCCGGCCAGCGCCATCGCGGCCACGGAGAATGCGGCGTCGTCGATCAGCCTGCGCAGCAGCGCCGGGTAGTCGGTGCCGCGGCTGCCCGGCTCGACCATCAGCCCGATGCCGGCTTCGACCACGCGGCGACCCACCATGTACTGCTCCATGTGATTGGGCAGCACCAGTTGCACGCAGCCTGCCAGTGCGGCTGCGCTGACGGTGCCGACGCTGGCGTGCGACAGCACGATGCGCGCCTGCGCGGTGGCCAGGTCCATGCGCACCGGCGCCGGCTCGAATCGGATGTTGGGCGCGCCAAGTTCGCGCGCCGTCGCGGCCGACAGCCCTTTCGCATGCACCACACTGCGCAGCCCGGGCTGGCGCAGAGCCGCCATCAGCGCCGCGAAATCGGCATGCTCGGGCGACAGATAGGCGAACACGCGGATGCCCTCGCCGCCTCCTTCACCTTCAACCTTTGGCCACTGCGGCTGCGCGCCGGCGTCGTCGACGAAACTCGGGCCGACCCGCACCACGCTATCCGGATAGGCCGGGTAATGCGCCAGCTCCGGCAGCGAAGCCACGATGCACAGCACGTCGGCAAACAAGGCGGTGAGCCTGGGCAGCGCAGGCTGGCCCAGCGCGGCGAGCGCGGCGTTGACCGCACGCAGCACGGTGGCGTCGCTGCCGGCGCAGGCCGCGGTATCGGCCGCATCCCAGTAATGCAGCGCCGGGAACACGTCGCCGAAGGCCGGCACTTCGAAACCGTTGCCGACAGCGGCCACCGGAAAGGGGCAGGCGCGCGCCGCCAGCATCGCGGTCGGCGCGTGATCGCACACCAGCAGATCAGGCCGACACAGGTCGAACAGCGTGCGCCAGCCGGACAGCAACCCCGCCAGCCCGCCCGGATCAAGCCAGCCGGCCGACGCCAGCACCGCCGAAAAATTGACCAGACCGGGCGGTCTGGCCATGCGCGGCAGCCAGATCGGCGACTGCATGACTGTAAATCCCTCGCCGACCACGCGGCCATGCGCACGCGACAGATCCTTCAGCGCGAACACCACCTCGTGACCGCGCCGACGCAGGACGCGCGCCGTCAGCAGCATGCGGTCGAGGTGGCCCATGTTGGCGCCGAGCTCCCACGCCATCAGCACGCGGCTCATGGCGACAAGCCTGTGCAAGAATCGCGCGTCCGTTCCGACCGCGCGCAGGGGTTTTCCATGGTGTCCGACTCATCCGGCAATGACATGAAGCAGGCGCAGAGCATACGGGCGCCGCACGCGCCCTGTCACGCGCCCGGCGGCCGGGCATGAGCGAGCGCCGGGTGGTGCTGTTCGTCACCCACGACCCGTTCTGGCGTCTGGGCGGCGGCGAACGCACGCGCAATCTGGCGCTGGCATGGATGCTCGGCCAGTTGTTCGACCTGCACCTGTTCTGCCTCGCGCCGGTCGGCGAGGCCGACCACAAGCGGCTCGCAGCCCTGCGCGTGTCCGCCACGCTGCATCCCTGCGCCGATGCGGAGCCGCCGGCCGCAAGTGCGCAGCTGACCGACCTGGTCGGCGCGATCGACGCCCATGCCTGCATCCTTGCCAAGCTACGGCTCGACTTTCTGGCAGACGCGCTGCCGCCCGGCGTGCTGCGCATCCTGGACACGCATGATCTGGTCAGCGACAACGTGGCGTCGCGCGCGCGCGCGGGGCTCGAGCCCTGGGGCGGCGTCGATATGTCGTTCGACGAGGAGATGGCGCGGCTGGCCCGCTACGATCACGTACTGCTGATCCAGCAGGATGATGCACGTCGCGTGGCGACCGCCATCGGGCCGCGGGCGCTGTGCGTGCCGCACCCGGTGATGTTCGCCCGCCAGCCGGTGCGGGCACAGGGCCGCGTGCTGGGCTTTGTCGCCAGCGGCTGGCAAGGCAATGTCGACGCACTGGACTGGTTCGCCCATGAGGTCTGGCCAGCGCTGGAGGGCGTGACGGCCGAACTGCATGTGTGGGGGTCGGTGTGCCGGGTCTGGGCACCGCCCGCCGGGGTGACCGCCATCGCACACGGCTTCGTTGCGGATTACACCGCCCTCTGGGGCAGCGTGGACGTCGCCATCAATCCGGTGCGCTGGGGCTCCGGTCTCAAGATCAAGAACGTCGAGGCGCTCGGCCATGGCGTGCCTCTGGTCACGACGACCGAAGGCGCGCGCGGACTGGATGACGACGCCGGCCGCCGCTTCCGTGTGGCCGACGATGCGGACGGCTTTGCGCGCCACTGCCGCGAACTGCTGGCCGACGCCGCGCTGCGCGAACAGACTGGCGCGCGGGCCCACGACTATGCGGTGCAGCACTTTTCACCGCAAACATGTTTTGCGCCACTAATTAGTACGCTATTAATGTAACTTCGTCAGATTTTTTAACACTTTGGTAATAACCACCAACCAAGCCATTGATTATTTTATAAGTTTTTTTGGGCCTTGTTTTTGCTTAGGGGACTCCACACCTCAACCACACCGGAGTAGCCCATGGAAGCCGGACTTCCCAATGCAAAAACCATCGCCCTGGCAATCGGTGCAGCCTTCAGCGCGCTGTCCCTGCAGGCGCAGGCCAACCCGATCTCGGTCGACGCGCGTTACAGCCTCGGCGGCGGCGCGGAGACAACGGAATCGCAGAGCGGCAACAACGTTGATTACTACCTGTGGAAAGACACTCCGGGCGGCAATTCCGTGTTCTTCCATACCTACGGCTACGAGAGCAACGGTCAGGCCAGTTTCGGCGCACGTTCCTCGGGCGAAGGCATCTTCACCGCATGGAGCCGGGTCAGCTACAGCACGCTGGTGGATGTCACCGGCACCCAGGCCGTCAACTTTGACTTCCGCGTCGACAACACCGAACTGGCGTTCTACAACGCATTCATCGGCCAGACCGGCAGCGCCCGGCTCGAGCTGGTCATCCGCATCGACGGCACGGAGCTGACGCGCGAAGACATCCGTCTCGATCTGGCTTCGACCGGCACCATCACGTGTACCGACGCCGGCAGCGGTCAGCTCGACAGCTACATCGAATGCCCACCTTCTGCATTGGCTGGCATCTCGCAGAACTCGCAGGACTTCTCGGCCGATCTGGGCATCCGCTCGGGCGACTTCACGCTGCAGTACGACATCATCGCCACGGTGTCGGGAAACATGCTGGGCGGTACAAACTGCTCGTACGGCGGTGAGTTCGTACAAGAAGGGTACGGCGGTGAAGTCCAGTTCGCGAACGTCGTCGAGCAGCAACCCCAGCTCGCAGCCGCGACGGGGGACGATGAAGAACCCATCCTGATCCCCGGTGTCGGCTGCAGTCCCGGCCAGGCGATCGCACGTAGCGGCGACCCCAACAACTTCTCGTTCGATGACACGACGTATAAATCGTTTGACCCATCGGGCGCAGCCACGCCGTTCTCCATCACTCAACGAGCGGTCGACAACACGGTGCCCGAACCGGCGACCCTCGCACTGGCCGGACTCGCGCTGGCCGGACTGGCCGCGGCGCGACGACGCAAACCCGGCTGATTTCACGACAGCCTTCACACAACGGC
Organism: Methyloversatilis sp. XJ19-13; assembly: GCF_024580155.1. NCBI lineage: Bacteria > Pseudomonadati > Pseudomonadota > Betaproteobacteria > Nitrosomonadales > Sterolibacteriaceae > Methyloversatilis > Methyloversatilis sp. XJ19-13. The sequence goes on from NZ_JANINH010000018.1 coordinate 39,175, forward strand.
ACCTGCGGGTGCCGTTGTTGTTTGGGCAGCCGCTACCATCGCAGCCATGGCGCGCATTCTTTTCTGCTGGGAACTGGGCGGTGACTACGGTCACCTGTCGCGGCTGCTGCCGATCGCGCTGGCGCTGCGCGATCGCGGGCACGAACCGGTGTTCGCCGTGCGCGACCTGCTGGGTGCGGAAGCGCTGCTGCACCGGCACCACCTGCGCTGGCTGCAGGCGCCGCTGTGGATCGGCCAGGTCACCGGGCTGCCGCCACCGATCAGTCATGCCGAACTGCTGATGCGCTTCGGCTTCCTGAACACGCGCGCACTGACCGGTGTCGCGCGGGCCTGGCGCGCGATGATCGACCTCGTGCTGCCCGACCTGCTGGTGATGGATCACGCGCCGACGGCGCTGCTCGCGACCCGCGGGCTGGACACCCCGCGCGTCAATCTGGGCGACGGCTTCTGCATTCCACCAGGCGGCCGGCCGATGCCGCCGTTCCGCTGGTGGCAGCCGGAAAACATGAAGCGTGTCGCCGATTCGGAGGCGCACGTGTGGAAAACCGCGAACGAGGTGCTGTTCGCGCTGGACGCGCCACCGCTGGCAAGCCTGTCGGAACTGACCGCCTGCGATGCCTCGCTGATGCTGGGCTTTGCCGAACTCGATCATTACCCCGATCACTCGGGCGCGCACTGGCTCGGACCGCTGTTCAGCCTCGGTCAGGGCAGCGACGCCATCTGGCCGGAGGGCAGCGGCGCGCGCGTGTTTGCCTATCTGAAACCCGGTTATCCGGCGATCGATGCAGCGCTGGGCGCGCTGGCGAAATTGCCGGCGCGCGTGTTGGCCCATGTGCCGGGCGCCTCGGCGCAGACCGTCGCCACGTTTTCGCGCGCATCGATGCGCGTCAGCGTCGAGCCGCTGGACATGGAAACCGCCCGGCGCGACTGCGACCTGGCGGTCTGCCATGGCGGCAACGGCACGGTGTCGGCCATGTTGCTGGCCGGCAAACCGCTGGTCGTGCTGCCGTCACAGATGGAACAGGTCATGACCGCCAAGCGTCTCGAAACCCTCGGTGTCGCCGCCGTGGTGATGCCGGATGCCGCGGCGGCCATTACGACGCTGTTCAGGAAAGCCCTCTCGAACGCAGATCTCGGTCGGGCCGCGCGCGCCTTCGCGCAGCGTCACACCGGGTACGAGCAGCAGCAGACGATCCGGGCAGTCGCCGATCGCTGCGAAACCCTGCTGGAGCCGCACCGATGAGCACGCCGTCCCGCACGCCCTCCTTTTCCATCGTCATCTGCAATTACAACTACGCGCAGTTCGTCGGTCAGGCGATCGACAGTGCGCTGGCGCAGCGCTATCCGGCCGACAAGGTCGAGGTGGTCGTCGTGGATGACGGGTCGACCGACGATTCGCTCGCCGTGCTGGCGCGCTATCGCGACCATCCGCAGGTGAAGGTGGTGCAGCAGCCCAACCGTGGCCAGACGGCCGCCTTCGATGCCGGCGTGCGCGCCGCCACCGGCGAACTGGTGTGCCTGCTCGATTCCGACGACCTGTGCCTGCCGGACAAGCTGGCGGGCGTGGCCGCCTGGATCGCGTCGAAGGCGATCGACACCGAGCGGCTGTTCCTCTGCCACGACCTCATCCTGCGCGACGAACGCACCGGCGAATCGGCGCTCGACACCTGGTTCCAGATCGTCGGCATCGACAAGCTGGACGACATCTACGACCTCGACGGCCGGCCGATGTTCTTTCCGTTCTCGGTGCCGACCGGGCTGGTGTTCGGGCGCACGCTGGTCACCGAGTGCCTGGCCGCGATTCCGGCCTGGGCGTTTCCGCGCGGTGCCGACGGTGCGCTGTGCCCGGCGGCGCTGATCAGGAGCGGCTGCGTTCACTACCTGCGCCAGAGCCTGGGCATCTATCGCATCCATTCGGCCAACGAGTTCGGCAGCCTGCGCAACGGCCGCTATGCGCCGCGCATCGACCTGCGCGACCGCACGCCGCGCCAGCTGCACTTTCTCGACCAGTGGGTGGACATGGCCGATCTCGAACCGGCACACCACGCGCGTGCCCGCAGCTACTTCCGGCGCTGGGAAAAGCTGCAGCGCATGCCGACCGGCGACCGCGGCGTCGCGGCGGCGCGCATCAGCATCGCGCTGATCGGTGGCGGCGACGCCGCCGGCGTATCGGCGAGCGTCACCTCCGCACTCGACCAGCGGTATCCGGCCTGCGAGGTGCTGCTGCCCGCCGCGCTGTCCTATCCCGCAATGCCCGACGGCGCAGACCTCCGCCGCTACGACGACGGCCCGGATGGGGCGGACGCCCTGACGCGCCTCGTCGCGGCGGCGCGCGCGGCATCGGGTGAATCCATCGTGTTCCTGCCGGTGGGTGACCGCCTGGACCGCGATTTCGTCGAACGCCATCTGTTCTATCGCCAGTACGGCGCACTGGTCGGCGTGACCTGCAGCGACGTCCGGCTCATCACGCCGGGCGGCGAACTGGTGCATCAGAACGCGTTCGCGCAGAGCGGCGCGTGGACACAGGCGGTGCAGCAGATTCCGCCGTTCGCGACCGGGCTGAGTCAGTGGGTCGCGCCACCGCTGGCGGCCTGCATGTTCCGGCGCGACCTGCTGGTCGAATTGGCCGGCGCGCCGGACGGCCAGCCCTGGCCGGCGGACATGGCCGAAGCGGGTGGCTGGTGGCCGGTGCAGCTGGCGCTGCACACGTCAGGTTTGCTGCGCTTTCGGGAAACGCTGTGCAGCGTGCGGCTGGCCAGCGGCACGCAGGCGAGCTACGGCTGGCTGTCGGCGCCACACACGCCGGACGGACGGGTGATCGAACCGGCGGTTGCCGGCGTCACCGACTGGCTGCGCCGCTGGCATGCCGGACATCAGGGCACGCTCGCGGCGCGATTGCCGATCGCCTGGCAGCAGCGGTTTCCGGCCTGGCTGGACGCCCAGCGTGGCTGATCAGCGCTCGACGAAAGCCCGTTCGATCACGTAGTCGCCCGGTTCGCCGACACCCGGCGACACGACGAAGCCGCGCGCGTCGAGCAGGTCGGCGGTGTCCTTGTTCATGCTCGGGCTGCCACAGATCATCGCGCGGTCGGTGTCCGGATTCAGCGGCGGCAGACCGAGGTCGTCGGTCATCTTGTTGCTGATGATCAGATCGGTCAGCCGGCCGCGGTTGCGATAGGGCTCGCGCGTGACACTCGGGTAGTACAGCAGCTTGTCGCGCACGTACTCGCCGAGGAATTCGTCGTCCGGCAACTCGCGCTCGATGTAGTCCTGATAGGCCAGTTCGTTCACATGGCGCACACCATGGAACAGGATCACCTTGTCGAAGCGCTCGTAGGCTTCCGGATCGCGGATCAGGCTCAGGAAGGGCGCCAGCCCGGTGCCGGTGCCGAACAGGTAAAGATGTCTGCCGGGCTTGAGGTCGTCGAGCACCAGCGTGCCGGTCGGCTTGCGCCCGACCAGGATCTCATCGCCTTCCTTCAGATGCTGCAGGCGCGACGTCAGCGGACCGTCCGGCACCTTGATGCTGAAGAACTCCAGATGCTCCTCGTAGTTGGCGCTGGCGATGCTGTAGGCGCGCAGCAGCGGCTTGCCGCCGGTGTCCAGTCCGATCATGACGAAATGACCATTGCGGAAACGCAGGCTCGGGTCCCGCGTGGTCTTGAAGCTGAACAGCGTGTCGTTCCAGTGATGCACGCTGAGGACTTTTTCGGGAGCGACGGTGGCCATGGCAATGATCGGATTCGTTGAACAGTCTGCTTTATAGCGAGTTCGTCGCATATAACTCAAGAGGCGAACAACCAATGATTCGATAACCTCAGGTTATCCGCCCCGGTAGTGCGGCGACCAGCGCCGTGTCGTCAGCCGCGCAGTGCAGTCGCGATTTCAGCGAACGTGGCCGCGACCTCGACCGAATTCAACGGCGCGCCGAGCTGGCGCTCGACCTGCGCCGCCGAAAAAATGCCGCGGATGCGCGGTGGTGCGCCGCGCGTCGCGGCCTCGACCGCCAGCAGGTAGGCATGACCGTAGTGCTGCAGCGCCGCCACGACGCTGCCTACGGTGGCGCGCCCGAGCGCCTCGAAATCCACCGCGTCGATGTCACTCAGCGCCTGCATCACATGCTTCACCGTCAGCTCGGTACGGGTCAGACCCTGCGCCTGTATCAACCGGATCGGCTTGCTGCCCTGCAGGTCGGACAGCGTGACGATGCCATCCACGCAGGGCATGTCGCTGATGACGAACAGCATGCGGACGCCGCTTTCGCGCATCCGCTGCTCGGCCGCGTCGAGCGAGACCTGCGGGCCGATGCAGGCGGCGCGCACCTTCACCAGATCGGTCATGACGGCGGTCGCGGGGCTGTCCAGCGACACGCGGGCCGCCTCGGGCGGCGTGGCCTGGGCGATGCAGGTGCCTTCGGCGAAACGGTAAGTCGACAGTGCGGGATGTGACATGGCGAATCTCCTTTTCTTGTCAGGCGGTCGGTTCGGTATGCGACTGACGCGCGACGCGCAGGCCGCGCTGAACATGTCGCATACGCACTCCTGACTGTAGACCGCAGACCGGGTTCCGGCTCTGCCGGCCGCCGCGCGACCGCCGGCGCAGATTCATGAATTTCCCGACAGCCAGCTGAAGAACGGCCCGAAACACACCGCCGGGGACAGGTTCGCACCGGCCCAGCGGCGCGCCGCGGCCGACATCGCGCGACGCGCGTCCACGTCATCGAGCAGCCGCAGGCAGGCGCCGGCGAAGGCGGCGGGATCGTCGGCCAGCAGGAAGGCCTCGCCGGCGAGATGTTCAATGCCGCGCGCGCCTTCGCGCGTGGTGACCAGCGGCAGGCCCGATGCCAGTGCCTCGACCGTCTTGATCTTCAGGCCGGAGCCCCAGCGCACCGGATTGATCGCCACATCGACGCCGGCCCACAGCGCATCGGACGCCGGCACGACACCGCATGCACGCACCCCCGCGGGCAGAGGCTGCGGCAGCAGCGCCGACAGCGGGCCGGCCAGCTGCAGATCGACCCGGTGAGTGGCCAGTTGCGGCCATACCTCGCCGAAGAACCACTGCACACCATGTCGATTGGCCGGTGAATGACTGGCCGCACAGCCGAGCACGCGTGACGCCGGGCGCACCGGCTGCGCCGGCAGCTCGACCGGATGCGGCACGCACAGCGCCCGTTCGCCGAGCACGGCGGCGACCCTCGCATGATCGTCGGGCTGGATCAGCAGCACCCGGTCATAGCGGCGCAGGAAGGCGATCTCGCGCTCGAAATCGAGCGGCTCGTCGACCGCCACGCCCAGCTGCCGGCGCGACGCCGCGTTGTCGCTGACCAGATCGTGGGTGTCGATCACCAAGCGGGTGCCGGCGGGCACCGCCTCGCGCAGGAAATCCAGTTGCAGACGCGACAGCAGCACGACGTCGGGCCGGGTCTGCCCGCACAGCTGTCGCACGGCTGCCAGCAGCGCTTCACGCGCGGGCTTTTCGCGACCGCCATGCGCCAGCCGGTAGCGGTGCGGGCTGGCCGCCACCGCGGCTGACGCGTCGGAATCGGCGGCTTCGAGGAAGAAAACCGTCAGTTCGCACACGCCGGCAAGCGCCTCGACCAAGGTGCGCGTACGGGTGGCCTCGCCGTTGCCGGCGCGCCAGTAGCGGCTGCGGGTCACGAACAGCACGCGCGGTCGGGTCATCAACATGCGGGCCGGCAGGCCGGGGGACGGATAGAATCCCGTTTTTACCCGATTTCCAGCAGGAGCCGCCATGCCCGCCTACCGCTCACGTACTTCCACCCACGGCCGCAACATGGCCGGCGCCCGCGCGCTGTGGCGCGCCACCGGCATGAAGGACGGCGATTTCGGCAAGCCCATCATCGCCATTTCGAACAGCTTCACGCAGTTCGTGCCGGGCCATGTGCATCTGAAGGATCTTGGCCAGATGGTCGCCCGCGAGATCGAGAAGGCCGGCGGCGTGGCGAAGGAATTCAACACCATCGCGGTCGACGACGGCATCGCGATGGGCCACGGCGGCATGCTGTATTCGCTGCCCAGCCGCGAACTGATCGCCGACAGCGTCGAGTACATGGCGAACGCGCACTGCGCCGACGCGCTGGTGTGCATTTCGAACTGCGACAAGATCACCCCGGGCATGCTGATGGCCGCGCTGCGCCTGAACATCCCGACCGTGTTCGTATCCGGCGGGCCGATGGAGGCGGGCAAGGTCGTGCTGCCCAACCCGGGCGGCATGAAGATCATCGCGGTCGATCTGGTCGATGCCATGGTCAAGGGCGCCGACAGCAACTGCTCGGACGAGGAGTCCGACGCCTACGAGCGCAGTGCCTGTCCGACCTGCGGATCGTGCTCCGGCATGTTCACCGCCAATTCGATGAACTGCCTGACCGAGGCGCTCGGCCTGTCGCTGCCGGGCAACGGCTCGACGCTGGCCACGCACGCCGACCGCAAGGCGCTGTTCCTGCGCGCCGGCCAGCTGGCGGTGGAGCTGTGCCGAAAGTATTACGAGAACGACGACGAATCGGTGCTGCCGCGCTCGATCGCCAGCTTCAAGGCATTCGAGAACGCGATGACGCTCGACGTGTCGATGGGCGGCTCGACCAACACCGTGCTGCACCTGCTGGCCGCGGCGCACGAAGCCGGTGTCGATTTCACGATGGCCGACATCGATCGCATTTCGCGCGGCGTGCCCTGCCTGTCCAAGGTCGCGCCGGCCAAGTCCGACGTGCATATGGAAGACGTGCATCGCGCCGGCGGCATCATGGCCATCCTCGGCGAGCTGGACCGCGCCGGCCTGATCCACCGCGACCTGCCGACGGTGCACAGCGCCACCTTGGGCGAAGCACTCGACAAGTACGACATCGTGCGCACCGAAGACGAAGCGGTGCGCACCTTCTACCGTGCCGCGCCCGGCGGCATCCCGACCCAGGTCGCGTTCTCGCAGGACCGCCGCTACCCGACGCTCGACCTCGACCGCGAAAACGGCGTCATCCGCAACAAGGCGCATGCCTTCAGCCAGGACGGCGGTCTCGCCGTGCTGTACGGCAACATCGCCGAGCGCGGCTGCATCGTGAAGACGGCCGGCGTCGATGACTCGATCCTGAAGTTCTCGGGCACCGCCCGGGTGTACGAAAGCCAGGACGACGCGGTGACCGGCATCCTCGGCGACGAGGTGAAGCCGGGCGAAGTGGTCGTGATCCGCTATGAAGGACCGAAGGGCGGCCCCGGCATGCAGGAAATGCTTTACCCGACGACCTATCTGAAATCGAAAGATCTGGGCAAGGCGTGCGCGCTGCTGACCGACGGCCGCTTCTCGGGCGGCACCTCCGGCCTGTCGATCGGCCATGCCTCGCCGGAAGCGGCGCAGGGCGGCCTGATTGCGCTGGTGAAGGACGGTGACGTGATCGAGATCGACATTCCGAACCGCACCATCCATCTGGTCATCGCGGACGACGAACTGGCGCATCGCCGGGCGGCCGAAGAAGCGCGCGGCGCCGACGCATGGACGCCGAAGCAGCGCGACCGCGTGGTGTCGCAGGCGCTGCAGGCGTACGCACTGATGACCACCAGCGCCGATACCGGCGCGGTGCGCGACCTGACGCAGCTGCGCCGTCCGTAAGACCGGCTTGCCGTCGCACCGGTCTTGACCGCGCCGCATTCTGCCGGCCGCATCGCCGCGCTGACCGCGCTGGCGATGTGCGCCTTCGCCGCCAATTCGGTGCTGAACCGGCTGGCGCTGGCCGATACGGCGATTGATGCCGCCAGCTTCACGCTGATCCGCCTGGCCGCGGGTGCGCTGGTGCTGTGGGCGCTGGTGCGCCGCCAGTCGGGCAGCCGGCTGGCCGGCGACTGGCCGGGTGCGTGTGCGCTGTTCATCTATGCCGCCGCGTTCTCCTTCGCCTATCGCGCGCTGTCGACCGGCACCGGTGCGCTGTTGCTGTTCGGCACGGTGCAGGTGAGCATGATTGCCGCCGGACTGTTCAAGGGCGAGCGCTTCCGTCCGCTGCAGATCGCCGGCTTCGGCGTCGCACTGGGCGGGCTGGGCGTGCTGCTGGCCCCCGGCGTCAGTGCGCCGCCGGTCGATGCGGCGCTGCTGATGGCGCTGGCCGGAATGGCCTGGGCCGTCTATTCGCTGCGCGGGCGGCAGGCTCGCGGCACGCCGCTGACCATGACGGCCGGCAATTTCGTGCGCGCCGTGCCGCTGGCGATCGGCTTGTCGATGGTGTCGGCGGCCGACGCCCGGATTGATCCGGCGGGCGTGTTGTACGCCGTGCTGTCCGGCGCGCTGGCATCGGGCGTTGGCTACGCCATCTGGTACAGCGCGCTGCGCGGGCTGACGGCGACGCAGGCCGCCACGGTGCAGCTGAGCGTGCCGGTGATCGCCGCGCTCGGTGGCGCGCTGCTGCTGGCCGAGCCGCTGACCGCGCGGCTGGCGCTGGCATCGGCCGCCACGCTGGGTGGCATCGCGCTGGTCGTGACCACCCGTCGCTGAACCCTGCCGCTTGCCCGCCTCCACGCCACCCAGCCGCCTGTTACATCCCCTTGCGAGGCTTTTTGATGCCTTGCAGCAAGCCGGGCCGGCCGCTCGGGTAAAATCGCGGCCCATGACTCCATCCGCGCAGCACGATGACGGCCCGCACGCCGACGGTTTTTCGTGGCCGGTGCGCGTCTACTACGAAGACACAGACAGTTACGGCGTCGTCTACTACGCAAATTACTTCCGCTTTCTGGAACGAGCCCGCACCGAATGGCTGCGCGCGCTCGGCTTCGATCAGGTCGACATGACCGCGCAAGGCCACGGCTTCGTCGTGCGCTCGGTCAGCGGCGAATACCTGAAGCCGGCGCATTTCAATGACGCGCTCGAAGTGCGCAGCACGATCGCCGGCGTCAGCCGGGTCGCCATCGAATTCGCGCAGCGGCTGTACCGCGGCGACACGCTGCTGTTCGACGGTCTGGTGCGGGTGATCTGCATCGATCCGGCGCGCGGCCGTCCGGTGTCGATCCCGCCTGCACTGCGCGCGCGGCTCGTCCCTTCATCCACGCTTCCTCTTCTGCCCCCGCTCACGAACTGACCATGAACCTATCAGAAGACCTCTCGATCATTTCGCTCATCATGAACGCCAGCTTGCTGGTCAAGCTGGTGATGGCGCTGCTGATCGGCATATCGTTCATGAGCTGGTACTGGATTTTCCGCAAATCCTTCGCCATCCGCGGCGCACGCAGCCGCACCGACAAATTCGAGCTGGAATTCTGGTCCGGCGGCGACCTGAACGCGCTGTTCCAGAGCGCGGCCAACGACCGCCACAACGCGGGCGGCATGGAACGCATCTTCGAAGCCGGCTACCGCGAATTCACCAAGCTCAGGGGGCGGCAGAACATCGACACCGCCACCGCAGTCGATGGCGCCCGGCGCGCCATGCGCGCGACCTACCAGCGCGAGGTCGACGAACTCGAATCGCATCTCGCCTTTCTCGCCTCGACCGGCTCGGTCAGCCCCTACATCGGCCTGTTCGGCACCGTGTGGGGCATCATGAACGCCTTCCGCGGCCTGTCGAACGTCGGTCAGGCGACGCTGGCCCAGGTCGCACCGGGCATCGCCGAGGCGCTGGTGGCGACCGCGATCGGCCTGTTCGCGGCAATTCCGGCAGTGGTCGCCTACAACCGCTTCGCGCACGACATCGACCGCATTTCCATCCGCTGGGAAAGCTTCATGGAAGAGTTTTCCAACATCCTGCAGCGCCAGGGCCCCGGTAAGGCGCAATGAGAAGACAGCGCCGCCTGATGAACCAGATCAACGTCGTGCCGTACATCGACGTGATGCTGGTGCTGCTCGTCATCTTCATGGTGGCGCCGCAGGCCACGCCCACCGGCAGCATCGAACTGCCCAGCGTCGGTCAGGCGTCGCAGCCACCGGCGCAGCCGATCGAAGTCATCGTGAAGGCCGACGGCAAGCTGGCGCTGCGCGACCGTGACCAGGGCGGCAAGGAAGAGACCATCACGCGCGATGCACTGGTCACGCGCATCCGCGACCTGCAGGGCGCCAGACCCGACCGCGCCGTGGTGGTGGCCGGCGACAAGGCGGCACGCTACGAAGAAATACTGAAGGTGATGGACACGCTGCAAGGCAACGGCATCACCCGCATCGGCCTGCTGGTGCACACCGGCCAGACTGCGAAACCGGCCCGCTGATGCGCGAGCACGCACTCAAACGCCCGGAACCCGGCAAATGGCAGTCTGCCGTGCTGGCCGCCGGCATGCATCTGCTGCTCGGACTGTTCCTGTTCTACAGCGTGCGCTGGCAGACCAGCAAGCCGGCGGCGGTGCAGGTGGAGCTGATCAGCAGCATGCCGACTGTGGCAGCGCCGGTGCGTCCGCCGCCGCCGCCCGAACCGGTGGTCGAGAAGCGGCCGGAACCGGTGGTCGAGCCGCCCCCGCCTCCGCCGCCGGCCAAGCCGGACATTGCGTTCAAGGAACCTCCGAAGCCGAAACCGGTTCCCAAGGTTGAGCCGAAGCCCGAACCCAAGCCGGAGCCGAAGCCGAAGCCCGAACCGAAACCGGTCGAGAAGAAGCCCGAACCCCAGCCGGCGCCACCGGACATGCGGCGCGAGATCGAAGCGCAGGACAAAATGTTCAAGGAAGCCATGGCCCGCGAGAGCGCCGAACAGGCCAAGCGCGAGGCATCGCGTGAAGCGGACCTGATCGCGCAGGCCGCCGCGGAAGGCGCGCGCAGGAACGCTGCAAGCGCATGGGGCGACAAGATCAGCGCCAAGATACGCGGCAACATCGTGCTGCCGCCGGGCGCCACCGGCAACCCGGAAGCGCTGGTCGCCATCGCGCTGCTGCCGGACGGTTCGGTGGTCGGCGAACCGCGCATGAAAAGATCAACCGGAAATCCGGCGCTCGATGACGCGATACTGCGTGCCATCGTGAAGTCGTCACCGCTGCCGAAGCCGGACGATCCGTCGGTCTTCGTGCGCAACCTGGATCTGGTGTTCCGGCCGCTGGGACAGTAGCCGCCGCCGCACCACCTCTCATCGAAAGGATCAGATGTTCAAGATATTCAGACTGATGGCCACCACGCTGCTGCTGGCAGCAACCGCCGCCCAGGCGCAGCTCACGGTCGAAATCACCGGCGCCGGTGCGAACCGCATTCCGGTCGCGATCGCCAATTTTGCCGGCGACGGCCTGCTGCCGCAGGCGCTGACCGGCGTCGTGCGCGCCGATCTGGAGCGCAGCGGCCTGTTCAAGCTGGTCGATTCGGGCACCACGCCGGTGCCGGAGAACGCGGCCATCGACCTGAACCAGTGGAAGGACCGCGGCGCCGACGCGCTGGCGCTGGCCAGCATCCTGCCGGCACCGGGCGGACGCTACGAAGTGCGCATGCGCCTCTACGACATCGCGCGGCAGAACAAGCCGGACGGCATGATTTTCCTGTTCGGTGCCTCGACCGTGCGCGAGACAGGCCATCGCATTGCCGACTTCATCCATGAAAAGCTGACCGGCGAGCGCGGCATCTATTCGACCCGCATCGCCTACGTGGTCAAGACCGGCAAGAGCTACGAACTGAAGGTGGACGACGCCGACGGGCAGAACCCTCGCACCGCGCTGCGCTCGAGCGAGCCCATCATTTCGCCCGCCTGGTCGCCGGACGGCACGCGCCTGGCCTATGTGTCGTTCCAGGCCAAGAAGCCCATCATCTACGTGCACTCGCTGGCGACCGGCGCGCAGACCGTCGTGGCCAATTTCAAGGGCTCGAATTCGGCGCCCGCCTGGTCACCCGACGGCAAGCGGCTGGCCGTGGTGCTGACCAAGGATGGCAGTTCGCAGATCTACACCATCAACGCCGACGGCAGCGGGCTGACCCGCATCGCTGGCTCGTCCACCATCGACACCGAGCCGCAGTTCTCACCCGACGGCCAGTACCTCTATTTCACGTCCGACCGCGGCGGCAGCCCGCAGATCTACCGCGTCGCGGCCACCGGCGGCACCGCCGAGCGCGTTACCTTCGAAGGCAGCTACAACGTGTCGCCCCGGCTGTCGCCGGACGGCAAGATGCTCGCCTACGTGTCGCGCAACGGCGGCCGGTTCCAGGTCACGGTGATGGACCTGGCCAGCCGGCAGATCCAGATCCTGACCGATTCGTCGCGCGACGAATCGCCGTCCTTCGCGCCCAACAGCCGCACCATCCTCTATGCGTCCGAAGTGGGCGGGCGCGGTGTGCTGTCCGCGGTGTCGTCCGACGGGCGCGTGAAACAGAAACTGTCCGGGCAGGCCGGCGGCGACGTCCGCGAACCGGCCTGGGGACCGTTCAATCAACCCTGACACCGCACAGATCAAACCTTTGATTCACGTCACACTCCCCGTTCCGACCACAAGAAAGGCCCCCGCCATGCAAACGTCCGCCAGCAAGATCGCCATCGCCACCCTGACCCTCGCGCTGCTCGCCGGCTGCTCGTCATCCGGTCCGGAGCAGCCCGCCGCCCCGACCGAAAGCAAGACGCCGGTCGCCCCCGCCGCCGGCCCGAGCGGCACGCCGGTCGCCCCGCCCGCCGTCAGCGGCAAGACCATGACGCCGGAAGAGGCGCTGATGGCGTCGCTGAAGGACCCGAACAGCCCGCTGTCCAAGCGCATCATCTACTTCGACTACGACAGCTACGCCATCAAGGACAGCTACGCCAGCCTGATTTCGGCGCACGCCAAGGTGCTGGCTGCCAACCCGAAGCTGAAGATGCTGATCCAGGGCAATACCGACGAACGCGGTTCGCGCGAATACAACCTGGCTCTCGGCCAGAAGCGTGCCGAAGCGGTCAAGCGCGCGCTGATGCTGCTGGGCGTGCAGGAAGCGCAGATCGAGTCGGTCAGCCTGGGCGAAGAAAAGCCGCGCATGGAAGGCAGCGACGAAGCCGCCTATGCCGAGAACCGCCGCTCGGAAATGCTCTATTCGGGTGAGTTCTGATGCTGGCCCGTCGCGGCATCGCGACGGCGCTGGCCATGTTGTCCATCGGCAGCGCCCCGGCGTGGGCGCTGTTCGATGACGACGTGGCGCGTCAGCGGATCGAAGCGCTCAAGCTGGAAACGACGGCCCGGCTGGGCAAGCTCGATGCGCAGGTTGAACAGTCGCAGCGCGTGCAGCTCGACCTGACCAACCAGATCGAAGCCCTGCGCGCCGAAATCGCCAAGCTGCGCGGCCAGAACGAGGTGCTGACCTACGAACTGGAAGCCGCCACCAAGCGGCAGAAGGATTTCTACCTCGATCTGGACAACCGCCTGCGAGCGCTCGAAGCCGCTCCTGCCGCCGCAGCTGCAGCGGCACCGGCCGCAGATCCGGCGGCCGAGGGGCGCGACTACGAAGCCGCGCTCAATCTGCTCAAGGGCGGCAAGTTTACCGACGCGCAAGCCGCGTTCGAAGCCTTCATCGTCGCCTGGCCGCAGAGCAGCTTCCAGCCTGCGGCGCACTATTGGGCCGCCAGTTCGGGCTTCCAGGCCAAGAATTATCCGCGTGCCGCCGAGCTGTACCAGGCAGTGCACGCACAGTGGCCGTCCGACGTGCGCGCACCGGAGGCCCTGCTCGGTCTGGCCAACACGCAGCAGGTCCAGGGCGACACCAAGGGCGCGAAGAAGACGCTGGACACCGTGGTGGCCGAATACGGCAGTACGCCGGCAGCCGACGTCGCGCGTCAGCGCCTGAAGCAACTGGCTCCGCCGCCGAAGAAGAAGTAGGAAGGGGCGCACGCAATGGGCAGTACGGTTTCTTCGCGGCCGGCGGTCGTGCTGCTGTCCGGCGGCCTTGACTCGGCCACCGTGCTGGCGATGGCGCGTGCGCAGGGGCACGACTGCCACTGCCTGTCGGTCGATTACGGCCAGCGCCACCGGGCCGAACTGGTGGCCGCCGCGCGCGTGGCGAAGGCGCTGGGCGCTGCCAGCCATCGCACGCTGACGCTCGACCTGCGTGCCTTCGGCGGCTCGGCGCTGACTGACAGCGCGATCGACGTGCCGGTCGACGGCGTGGCGCCCGGCATCCCGGTCACCTATGTGCCGGCGCGCAACACCATCATGCTGTCGCTGGCGCTGGCCTGGGCCGAAGTGCTCGGCGCGCAGGACATCCACTGCGGCGTGAACGCGGTCGACTACTCCGGCTACCCCGACTGCCGGCCGGAATACATCAAGGCTTTCGAAGCGATGGCCAATCTGGCCACGAAGGCGGCGGTGGAAGGCGCCCGACTGACCGTGCACGCACCGCTGATTGCATTGACCAAGGCGGGTATCATCCGCGCTGGCGCAGATCTGGGTGTCGATTACGGTCTTACCGTGTCGTGCTACCAGGCCGACGACGCCGGCCGTGCCTGCGGCGTGTGCGATTCGTGCAGGCTGCGCCGTGAAGGCTTCGCCGCCGCGGGCATCGCGGACCCGACACAGTACAGATAAAGCCCCCGTGCGAGGGGCCGACAACCGGACCCGAACACGATGGACCTCAACATCCACACCGAAACGCTGGCCGCCGTGCTGGGGCTGTCGATCGCGCTCGGCGCGCTGACCTCGCGCACCAATTTCTGCACCATGGGCGCGGTGTCCGACTGGATCAACATCGGCGACCTCGGCCGCATGCGCTCGTGGATGCTCGCCATCGCCACCGCAATGGCCGGCCTGGTCGGCATGGAGTCGGCCGGCATCATCGACCTGATCACGACCTATCCGCCGTACCGCAGCCCGCAGTTCGCCTGGCTGCGCTATCTGGTAGGCGGCCTGCTGTTCGGCGTTGGCATGACGCTGGCCAGCGGCTGCGGCAACAAGACACTGGTGCGCATCGGCGGCGGCAATCTCAAGTCGGTGTTCGTGCTGGCGGTCGGTGCGCTGTTCGCCTACCTGATGATCTTCACCGAGTTCTACGCGCTGGCCTTCGGCTGGATGGGCAGCTTCACGATGTCGCTCGATGCGCGCGGCATCGACTCGCAGGCGCTCGGCTCGGTCATCGCCGGCACCGTCGGCGGCGACGCCGCCACGCTGAACCGCGCGCTGGCCTGGCTGATCGCCGGCGTGCTCGCCGTCTGGGCCTTCGCGAATGCCGAGTTCCGGCGCGACCGGGACAACATCGCCGGCGGCATCGGCTTCGGTCTGGCCGTGCTGGCCGGCTGGTGGCTCACCGCCGGCCCGCGCGCCGCGGCATGGAAGGAGTGGGCCGAATTCGCCGACGTGCTGCCCAGCCGCGTCGAAGCGCAGTCCTACACCTTCGTCGGCCCGATGGCCGACAGCGCGCGCTACCTGCTCGACCCGACCAACACCGCCCTGCTCAACTTCGGCGTCATGGCGCTGGTCGGCGTCATCGTCGGCGCCTTCCTGTACGCCGTCCTGGCAGGGAAATTCCGCATCGAGTGGTTCCGCAGCAGCGCCGATCTGGTGCGCCACGGCATCGGCGGCGCACTGATGGCCATCGGCGGCGTGCTGGCCTCCGGCTGCAGCGTGGGCCAGGGCATCACCGGCGTATCGACACTGGCGCTCGGCTCCGCGATCGCGCTGCTCGCCATCATCGCCGGCTCGGCGCTGACCATGAAGGCCTCCATGTGGTGGCTGATGCGCGAGTAGCCGGAACGGGCCCGCGCGTCGCCGAAGCCGGAAAGCCTTGACGCATCAAAACCCGCTTCCTATAATCCGCCCTCTTCGCAAGGCGAGGGTCGGTAGCTCAGTCGGTAGAGCAGCGGACTTTTAATCCGTTGGTCGCGAGTTCGAGTCTCGCCCGACCCACCACACGGTGGGCCGAAATACAGATATTGCGAACCGGTTTCGGGTTGTTAGCTCAGTTGGTAGAGCAGCGGACTCTTAATCCGTAGGTCGAGTGTTCGAGCCACTCACAACCCACCAAATATCAAGGGGTTAGCCGTAAGGCTAGCCCCTTTTTATTTCAGCTGTGCCGCCGTCGCGCCAGAAATGAGGCCCGCGAGCTTCTCCGAGTGCTCCAGCAACTGCGCCGGAGCGAGGTGCGCATACCGCCGCACCATCGATTCAGACTCCCAACCCCCAAGCTCCTGCAATACGTTCGACGGTGTGCCGTGCTGTGTCAGCCAGCTCGCCCAAGTGTGTCGCAGATCGTGCCAGCGGAATTCCTCGATACCCGCCCGCTTCAATGCTTCACGCCATGCGTGCGTATTCGCCCAACGGATCGGCTTGCCCCTGAACGTAAAGACGCGCTCGCGATGCTTGCCGGCCTGCCTGTTCAGCACTGCGACAGCCTGCGAATTCAGTGGCACATGGATCGCCTTGCGTGCTTTGGCCTGATCCGGATGAATCCAAGCCACACCGCGCGTCAGATCGACCTGTGACCACTCAAGCCGCAATACATTGGACTGCCGGAGTCCGCTCGAGAGGGCAAAGACAACGATGTCCCGCTGGTGCTCTGGTAGCTCGCCGAGCAGCTTTTCTGCCTGTTCCGGAGTTATCCAGCGCACCCGCCGCTTTGCCTCCTTGTAGAGGCGCACGAACGGAGCACGATCGATCCATTCCCAATCGTTCATCGCCTTGCGCAGGATTGAGCGGATGAGGGCCAGATATCGATTGGCGGTAGCAGGGCTGGACTCCTGTAACTTCTTTGCACCAATCGAAACGATCAACTCCCGATCAATCTCCGCGAGCGGCTTACCGCGCAGGAACTGCTGTAACCAAACGAGCTTCACCTTATCCTCGTGGTGAGTGGCTTTGTGCTGGGTTTCGGTCAAGAACTTGTAACCCGCGTCATCCCATGTGTATGCGGGACGCTCGCCCAGCTTATCCACACGCCATGCTTCAGCCCTCAGCTTGTCGTGGTACTCCTGCGCCTGTTGCCGGTCCCGAGTCCCAGTAGTGTGTCTAATGCGCTCACCTGCTGGCGTGGTGAAATCAACCCACCACGTTCTTCGTAAGCGTCCGACCGACACCGTGTTGACGGTCAGAGTTTGATCTTTGCGAGTCGTCGATCGACTTCGGCGATGTCGAAGGCAGCGGGGTCGAAGGTTGAG
>NZ_JANINH010000019.1:0-41243 GCF_024580155.1 Methyloversatilis sp. XJ19-13
GTGAGGGCAGCGGACGCGTTTGCCGCGCAGTTCCATGACATGTTCGAGAACATACTGATTGCAGGAGACCTGGCTTGTTCAACAAGATACTGATCGCAAACCGCGGCGAGATTGCGTGCCGCGTCATCCGCACGGCACGCCGCATGGGCATCGCCACGGTGGCGGTGTATTCCGAAGCCGACCGCAGCGCGCTGCATGTCGAGCTGGCCGACGAGGCCGTGTGCATCGGCCCGGCCGCGGCGCGCGAGTCCTATCTGGTGATCGACAAGATCATCGCCGCCTGCAAGGCGACGGGTGCCGAGGCGGTGCATCCGGGTTACGGCTTCCTGTCGGAGAACGAAGCGTTCTGTGCCGCGCTGGAGCGCGAGGGCATCGTGTTCATCGGGCCGAAGGCGCACGCCATCGGCGCCATGGGCGACAAGATCGCGTCGAAGAAGCTGGCGAAGGAAGCCGGCGTGACCACGATTCCGGGCTGGAACGACCCGATCGAAAGCCCGGAGCGCGCGGTCGAGATCGCGCGCGGCATCGGCTATCCGGTCATGATCAAGGCCAGTGCCGGCGGTGGCGGCAAGGGATTGCGCGTGGCGTTCAACGATGCCGAGGCGCACGAAGGTTTCGCCTCGTGCGTCAATGAGGCGAAGAACGCTTTCAACGACGATCGCGTGTTCATCGAGAAATTCGTCGAAGAGCCGCGCCATATCGAAATCCAGGTGCTGGGCGACACTCACGGCAACGTGGTGTATCTGAACGAGCGCGAGTGCTCGATCCAGCGTCGGCACCAGAAGGTGATCGAAGAGGCGCCGTCGCCCTTCATCGATCCGGACACCCGGCGCGCGATGGGCGAGCAGGCGGTGCGGCTGGCCAAGGCGGTGCAGTATGAGTCGGCCGGCACGGTCGAATTCGTCGTCGGGCGCGACAAGTCGTTCTACTTCCTCGAAATGAACACCCGGCTGCAGGTCGAGCACCCGGTGACCGAACTGATCACCGGGCTGGACCTGGTCGAACAGATGATCCGCGTGGCGGCCGGCGAAAAGCTCGCCTTCACGCAGGCCGACGTGAAACTGGAAGGCTGGGCGATGGAAGCGCGCATCTGTGCCGAAGATCCGGCGCGCGGCTTTCTGCCTTCGGTCGGCCGGCTGATCCGTTACCGTCCGCCGGTGGCCAGCGATCGTGTCCGCGTCGACACCGGCGTGTTCGAGGGCGGCGAAGTGTCGATGCACTACGATTCGATGATCGCCAAGCAGATCTGCTACGGCGCCACCCGTGCCGAGGCGATCGCGCAGCTGCGCGATGCGCTCGACGCCTTCTGCATCCGCGGCCCGAACCACAACATTGCCTTCGTGTCGGCGGTGCTTGGTCACCCGCGCTTCGCAGCCGGCAACTTCACGACCGCCTTCATCGCCGAGGAGTATCCGAACGGCTACGACCCGACGACCGCAGCCTACGAGGACGAGGCGCTGCTGGTGGCGGTGGCCGCCACGGTGAACCAGCGCTACATCGAGCGTGCGTCGCGCATCGTCGGCCAGTTGCCGGGGCACGAATTCCGCATCAGCCCGGACGCGGTGGTGCGTCTGCGTGACGTCGAACACCGCGTACACGTCGAGAACGACGGCGACCACCACGCGGTGTTGATCGATGGCAAGCGTCACCGCATGGTGAGCGACTGGCGCGTGTCCGACCCGGTGTATCGCGGCGAGATCGACGGCCGCCCGTTCACGCTGCAGGTCGAACGCATCGGCTTGCGCTACCGGCTGCAGCACCGCGGAGCGCGTGTCGACGCCGAAGTGATGAGCCCGCGCGCTGCCGCGCTGCTCGAACGCATGCCGGTCAAGGCGGCCCCCGACCTGTCGCGTTTCCTGCTGTCGCCGATGCCCGGCCTGCTGCGTGAGGTCGCGGTGAAGCCCGGTCAGGCGGTGAAGGCCGGCGAACGGCTGGCGGTGATCGAGGCGATGAAGATGGAGAACATCCTGCGCGCCGAGCGCGACGGCGTGATCGGCAAGGTGTCGGCACAGCAGGGCGAAAGCCTCGCGGTGGACCAGATCATCCTGGAGTTCGCTGCCGGTTGAGCCATGGCGGCGGCACCGCCGCCATGGCTCAAGTCCGCTGCTGCGGGTGTCGTTAAGCTTTGCTGCTTCCCATTTCTGGCGTAACGACAACCCGGATCCATGAACTTCCGACACTTCAGCCCCGCCCGGCCACGGGTGGCAACCGGCCGTTCGCGTTGCGGCGGAGCGCTCTGACATGCGCGCCCGCGTCATGCTGGTGGAAGACCAGCGCGAGATCCGCCAGTTGATCCGCATGACCCTCGAGTTCGGTGATTTCGAGCTGGCCGAGGCGCCGGATGCGGATGCCGGCTGGGCGCTGATGCAGCAACGCCCGCCCGACCTGATCCTGCTTGACGTGATGATGCCGGGCTCGATGGACGGTCTCGAGTTGTGCCGCAGACTGCGTCAACACGCGGCGCTGCAGGCGATTCCGGTCATCCTGCTGACCGCACGCAGCCAGCAGCGCGACATCGAGATCGGTTTCGAAGCCGGTGCCAATGCCTATCTGACCAAGCCCTTCAGTCCGATGGAACTGCTGGACCGCGTCGCCGGGCTGTTGAATCCGCCGGACGCAAAATGAACCTGCGCGACCATGTGCGGGCCGAACCGGCCGGTGCATCCGGCGGCGACGCGCCGCCCTTCGTGCGTGCGTTGCGCGATCCGTCCGCGCTCGCCTGGCCGGCGCTGGCGCTCGGCATGCTGGTCACGCTGGTCATCACCTTCCTGCTCTGGGACAGGCTGGCCCAGGCCACGGCGCAGCGATTCGACAGCGAGGTCGAGAAGGTGGTCGCCCAGATCAGCCGCCGCATGGAGGCGCACGAGAACATCCTGCGCGCCGCAGCCGGCCTGATGCAGGCGAGCGATGAGGTGACGCGCGCCGACTGGTACAGCTATGTGAACGAACTGGGGCTGGAGCGCAACTTTCCGGGCGTGCTCGGGGTGGGCCTGTCACTGCGCATCCCGGCGGCACAACTGGCCGCTCATGAAGAGACGATCCGGCTAAACGATATGCCGACCTATGCGGTCTGGCCGAAGCACGCGCGCGACGAATACCACAGCATCGTGTTTCTCGAACCGCTGAACGAACGCAACTTCAGGGCCATCGGCTACGACATGTATTCCGAGCCGGTGCGGGCCGAAGCGATGCGGCGCGCGCGCGACAGCGGAAATGTGGCGCTGTCCGGGCGGGTGACGCTGGTGCAGGAAGGCAAGGGACCGGTGCAGCCGGGCTTTCTGCTGTACTACCCGCTGTACGTGCGCGACGAGCCGACCGATACGCCGGCCGAACGGGGTCGCGCACTCCTCGGATACACCTACAGTCCGTTTCGCGCGCACGATCTGTTTGGCGACATCCTGCTCGGTTTCGCCGACAAGGTGGTCGTGATGATCCACGACGGCCGGGGCGTGTCGACCGATACGCTGCTGTACAGCAACGCCGACGGCAAGCCGGTTTCGTCGCTCGAAGCGGTGCGCGAGATCGAACTTGCGGGGCATGAATGGACGGTACGCATGTGCGCGCCGGCGGCCTTCAGCGCCGACCACTTCGTGCTCTGGCTGGTACCGTTGATGGGCGCCGGGCTGAGTGCGCTGCTGTTCTACCTGCTGCGCCTGCTGGCGGCGACCGCGCGTGCCAATCGCAGCGCGCACGCCATGACGCAAGCGCTGACCATCAGCGAATCGCGACTGGTCGCATTGCTCGACACCGCCGCCGACGGCATCGTCACCACCGACGAATCCGGCATGGTGCTGACGGTCAATCGTTCCGCTGCCGAAATGTTCGAGATCGGCATTGATGCCGCGATCGGCCTGCCGCTGGCGCGCCTGCTGCCGATGTTCGATGCCGCATGGTTTGCCGGTCAGGCGGACACGCAACCCATCGGGCTGCGCTGGCGCTTCCGGAAGGATGTGCAGGGCGTGCGCCGCTCGCGTCGTTTTCCGGTCACCGTATCGGCCGGCCGCTTCAACCTGCACGCGCGACCGGTGTACTCGCTGCTGATGCGTGACATTTCCGAACAGGTGGAAGCGCAGACGCGCATGCGACTGCATGAGCGCGCGCTCGAATCGTCGAGCGAAGCGGTGATCATCCGCGACGTTCAGCGTGGCGGATACCCGGTGGTGTATGTGAATGCGGCATTCGAACGGCTGACCGCGCGCGCGGCCGACGAAGTGATCGGCCGCACCTTCACCCTGGCGTCGGGGGAGCAGAATCCGGAGCACGTGCTCGATGAAATGCGCTGGGCGATCGCACACCAGAAGCCCTTCAGCACCACGCTCGACGTGAGGCGTGCAGACGGCCGGTCGATCTGGGTGGCGCTTTCATCTTCTCCGGTGCGCGACAACGAAGGCCGGGTCACGCACTACGTCGACGTGTTCGGCGACGTGACCGAGCGCATCGAGTTCGAACGCAAGCTCATCCGCCGCACCAACCGGCTGCACACCGTGTTTTCGCTGTCGCCGGACGGTTTCGTCACCTTCGACGAGAGTGGCACGCTGACCAATGTGAACCCGGCGTTCTTGTGCATGACCGAGCTGACGCAGACCGATCTGCTCGGCCTCAGCGCCGCCGTGTTCGACGGCCGGTTGGCCCGGCTGGCCGACCCGGACAAGCCGTGGCCGGGACTGGTGCTCGATCAGTCGAGCGCCGAACCGCAGCGCCTGTGGCTCCGGCTGCCCGAACCTCGGGTGCTCGAACGCAGCGCGCGCGTGGCGCCCGAAGGTCGCTCCGAGACGGTGCTGTACTTCCGCGACATCACGCAGCAGTTCGAGGTCGACCGCATGAAGAGCGAGTTCCTCAGCACCGCGGCGCACGAGCTGCGTACGCCGCTGGCGTCGATCCTCGGTTTTGCCGAACTGCTGATCAACCGCGAGTACGACGAGCCGGCGCGCCGGCGCATGCACACCATCATTCACCGGCAGTCGCGCGTGCTGGTCAATCTGATCAACGATCTGCTCGACCTGGCGCGCATCGAGGCACGTGCCGGGCAGGATTTCCGGTTCGAAGACCTGTCGGTGAAGGCCATCATCAGCGCCACGCTGGACACGCTGACCATGCCGGACGACAGCCATACCGTGCGGCTGGACATGCCGCCGGCGGTGCCGCGCATCCGGGTCGATCACGCGAAGATGGTACGCGCGCTCGGCAACGTCATCACCAATGCCTTCAAGTATTCGCCGGGCGGCGGCGAGGTGGTGGTGACGGTATGTGAAGCCCTGCGCAACTCGCGGCTGATGGCCGGCATGCGTGTGATCGACCGCGGCATCGGCATGACGCCGGACCAGCAGGCGCGCATCTTCGAGCGCTTCTACCGCGCCGACCCGTCGGGCAATATTCCGGGCACCGGTCTGGGCATGTCGCTGGTGAAGGAAATCATGGACCTGCATGGCGGCGAGATCGAAATCGCCAGCGCACCGGGTGTCGGCACGACGGTGACACTGTGGCTGCCGGTGATGGACACGGCGACCACCTGATCGCCGAAGTTCTGCCATGATCCGCGCATTCAACGGAGATCGACATGCGACTGGGCGACGGGCGGGAAAGCGACAACATCGAGGACCGCCGGGGGGCGCGCGGCGGCGGCATGCTGGGCGGCGGCGGGCGCAAGATCGGTGTCGGCACCATCGTGCTGGCGCTGGTGGCGATGTATTTCGGCGTCGATCCTTCGGTGGTGCTCAATATGGGGGCCGGCCTGCCGCAGACTTCGCAGCAGGCACCGGCGACACCGGGCGTGCAGGCCACCGGTCGGGCGGAAGACGACGCACTGGCGCGTTTCACCGCGCAGGTGCTGGCTGATACGGAAGACACGTGGAACGAACTGTTCCGCGCCGGCGGCAAGCAGTACCGCGAACCGAAACTGGTGCTCTACACCGGTGGCACGCAGACCGCCTGCGGCACCGGGCAGGCCGCGATGGGGCCGTTCTACTGTCCGGGCGACGAGCGCGTCTATCTTGACCTCGACTTCTATCGCGACCTGCAGGCGCGCTTCGCCGCGCCGGGCGATTTTGCGCAGGCCTACGTGATCGCGCACGAGATCGGCCATCACGTGCAGCATCAGCTGGGCATTGCGGAAAAGGTGCAGGCCACAAAGCAGCGCGTCAGCGAGCGCGAAGCCAACCAGCTGCAGGTGCGAATGGAATTGCAGGCGGACTGCTTCGCCGGCATCTGGGCGCACCACGCCAACCGCTCGCGCGGCATTCTCGAACAGGGTGACATCGAAGAAGCGCTGCGCGCTGCGTCCGCCATCGGCGACGACACGCTGCAGAAACAGGCGCAGGGCTATGTTGTGCCGGAAAGCTTCACCCACGGCAGCGCCGAACAGCGCATGCGCTGGTTCAAGCGCGGCCTGGACAGCGGCGAAATGAAGGCCTGCGACAGTTTCGGCGCGCGCGAGCTCTAGCGGAGCAGCCGCTGTGGGAGCGGCGATCCAATCCCGGCTCTGCATGGCGGGCCGGCTCTGCGGGCGGCGAGCAGTGCTCGCCGAACCCCCCGCTCCGCCCTCGCCGCGGTGGGCACCGGCCCTGTGGGAGCGGCGGCCTCGCCGCGATACGCACTCCGCACAACGATGGTCGCGGCACGATCGCGGCGAGGCCGCCGCTCCCACAGGCACGCCCACAGGGAACCGTCCCCATCGCCATGGCTTCAGCCGATGCTGACGACGACCTTGCCGACGTGGGCCTGGCTCTGCTGGTGCGCGAGCGCCGCGCGTGCTTCGTCGAAGCCGAACACGCGATCGATCACCGGGTGGATCTTGTGCAGCGAAATCACCCGGTTCATCGACTCGAACATTTCGCGCGAGCCGACGAATACGCCGCGCACCGTCGAGGTGGTGAACAGCAGCGGCAGCGGATTGATCTCGCCGCCGGTCAGCACGCCGATCAGATGCGCCTGACCGTTCTGGCCGAGCGAAGCGATCGAGCGCTGCAGCGTGCCCGGGCCGCCGACTTCGACCACGTGGTCCACGCCCACGCCACCGGTGGCGTTGCGCACTTCCTGATCCCAGTCCGGATGGCTGCGGTAGTTGATCAGCGTGGTTGCGCCGAGCGCCTTCGCCTTTTCCAGCTTGGCGTCACTCGACGACGTGGCGATCACTTCGGCGCCCGCCGCCTTCGCCAGCTGCAGTGCGAACATCGACACACCACCCGTGCCGAGCACCAGCACGCGATCGCCGGCGCGCAACGGCGCCGGACCTTCGAATAGCGCATTCCACGCGGTCACTGCGGCGCACGGCAGGGTGGCCGCTTCCTCGAAGCTCAGGTGAGCCGGCTTGGCCACCAGCGATTCCTGCGGGAACAGGCGGTATTCGGTCAGCACGCCGGGCGCGGTGCCGCCCAGTGTCTTGCCGAAGTACTGCGGCTGCAGCCGCCCGGCGATCCAGGTTTCGAAGAAGGTGCCGATCACGTGGTCGCCGGCGGAAAACCGGTCAACGCCAGCGCCCACCTCGACCACCTCGCCGGCGCCATCGGACAGCGGCACCAGATCCTTGGAGTCGACGCCGGGATACAGGCCCTGCAGGATGAACAGATCGCGGTAGTTCAGCGACGCTGCGCGCATCTTCACCAGCACCTGACCGGGACCGGGACGCGGTACAGCCGCTTCGATCATCGTCAGGCTGTCGGCATTGCACTGCTCAAGATAGGCTTGGTAACGCATTCGTGTGAACCTCCGTTTGATATTGTCGTGGGCGCATGGCTCGAACTGCTTCGTGATGGTGCCATGCCCCGGCATGGTCAGGTGTCTCGCAGGCGCCTGCCTATATAGTCTGACTAGACTGACGACCTGACCGTATTGTCCCGCGACCCTCACATGTTGAAATTCCCGTCCTGCTTCCGCCGCTTGGTGCCGGCCTTTCTGCTGCTCTGCGTGCACGTCGCACACGCCCTCGGCCCGGGCGAACTGGCGGTCATTGTCAATGTGTCGGATCCGGCGAGCGTGGAAGCCGCCGCCTATTATCGTCAGCGGCGCGACATCCCGGCCGCCAACGTCATCGAGGTGAGCTTTCCGCACGAACGCGGCGCGCTGTCGCGGGAAGAGTTCGAACGGTTGTACGCCGAGGTCGGCGCAAAACTGGCGCCCGGCATCAAGGCCTTAGCGCTGGCCTGGACGCGGCCGTGGCGCGCCGGTTGCATGAGCGTCACTTCCGCTTTCGCCTTCGGTTACGACGAGAGCTTCTGTTCATCGACCTGCGGTCCGACACGGCCGAGCGGCTATTTCAACAACGGCCGCAACGCGCCCGAGAACGCCGCCATGCCCCGGCCCGCCATGCTGCTGGCGGGCGAATCGGTCGAACAGGTGAAGCGCCTGATCGACCGCGGCGTGGCCGCCGACTACAGCTATCCGAAAGGCACGGTGTATCTGGTGCGCACCGAAGACACGGCGCGCAATGTTCGCTCGCTGCTGTTCGACGAAACGATGACCCAGGTGCGCGGCCTGCAGTTCGCCAGCCCGAGGGCGGCCGAAGCGTTCGGCCAGCAAGACGTGATCGGCTATTTCACCGGCGCGGTGCGCGTGCCGGCGCTGCCGACGCTGGGCTTTCTGCCCGGCGCACCGGCCGACCACCTGACATCAGTCGGCGGCACATTGCTCGACAACAGCGCGCAGATGAGCGCACTCGAATGGCTGACGGCTGGCGCCACTGGCAGCTATGGCACGGTGATCGAGCCGTGCAACCACCTGCAGAAGTTTCCCCATCCGGGCATCCTGATGAGCATGTACGCGGAGGGCGACACGCTGATCGAGGCCTACTGGAAGAGCGTCGCCTGGCCGGGTGAGGGTGTGTTCATCGGCGAGCCGCTGGCGCGCCCGTTCGGCACCCGCGCCGTGCGGGACGAGGCTGGCTGGTGGGTCGAGTCGCATTCAGCGACCGGCCGGCGCGCGGTGATCGAAGTGGCGCCGAGCGTGGTGGGGCCGTATCGCGCGGTACAGCAGCTGATGCTGCCTGCGGGCTTTGGGCGGCAACGGCTGAAGGTCGACCGCGGTGTCGGCGCCGTCAGGGTGCGCTGAGGCCTGCCTGAAAGTCGCGAAAGGCGCGCGCGAGGCCCTCGGCCAGGCCGGTGCTTGCTTGCCACCCGATCGAATTGAGTCGCGTCACGTCCATCAGCTTTCTCGGCGTGCCGTCCGGCTTGGTCGTGTCGAACATCAGGTCGCCGTCGAAGCCGACCACCTTGCCGACGAGTTCGGCCAGTTCCTTGATCGTGACGTCTTCGCCGACACCCACATTCACCAGCGGTGGCTCGAAGCGGCCGGACTTTGACTCGTCGCTGCCCAGCAAGCTCGTGTATTTATCGTCCGGCAGGTTGATCAGGAAGACGCACGCGTCGGCCATGTCGTCGCTGTACAGGAATTCGCGCCGCGGCGTGCCGGTGCCCCACAGGGAGATGCAAGATTCAAGATTCAAGTTGCAAGTGGCGCGCAGTTGCGCCTTGAGGTCGTCGGGGATGGGGCCACGCGCCGCCTCGTCCTGCTCGATGGCAGCCCAGTTGCGTTGCGAGGCGAGTTTGGCGAGGTAAAACTTGCGAATCATGGCCGGGATGACATGACTGTTCATCAGGCTGTAGTTGTCGCCCGGCCCGTACAGATTGGTCGGCATCACCGCCAGATACTGCGTGCCGTACTGACGGTTGTAGCTCCAGCACATCTCGATCCCGGCGATCTTGGCCAGCGCATACGGCCGGTTGGTGGGTTCGAGCGGGCCGGTCAGCAGGCAGTCTTCGCGCATCGGCTGCTGCGCCATTTTCGGGTAGATGCAGCTCGAGCCGAGGAACATCAGCCGCGTCACGCCGTGCGTCCACGCGCTGTGGATCACGTTGGTCTGGATGACCAGGTTGTCGCGGATGAATTCGGCCGGGTAGCTGTTGTTGGCGACGATGCCGCCGACCTTGGCCGCGGCGAGGAACACGTACTCGGGCTTTTCGGCGGCGAAGAAGGCATCGGTGGCGGCCGCATCCGTCAGATCCAGCTCGGCGTGCATTCGGGTCACGAGATTCGTGTAGCCCTTGGCTTCAAGGTTGCGCACGATGGCCGAGCCGACCAGGCCGCGGTGGCCCGCTATATATATACGCGCGTTCTTGTGCATGTCTGTGCCCCGCGCCTATTCGAAGTGGTCGTAAGCCTTGAAACCCGCCATCTTCACCAGCGCATCGCGCTTGGCGCTGGTGTAGTCGGCTTCCACCATTTCCTTCACCAGCTCACGCAGCGTGGTCTTGGGCGTCCAGCCCAGCTTCTCGCGCGCCCGGGTCGGGTCGCCGAGCAGGGTTTCGACTTCGGTCGGGCGGTAGTAGCGCGGATCGACCTTCACGATCACATCGCCCACCTTCGCCTTGGCGCGGTCACCGGTGATCGCGGCGACGACGCCCACCTCCTGCTCGCCCTCGCCTTCGAAGCGGATCGTGATGCCCAGCTCGGCGGCGGCGAATTCGACGAACTGGCGCACGCTGTACTGCACGCCGGTGGCGATGACGAAGTCCTCCGCCACGTCCTGCTGCAGCATCAGCCACTGCATTTCGATGTAGTCGCGCGCATGGCCCCAGTCGCGCAGCGCGCTCATGTTTCCGAGGTACAGGCAGTCTTGCAGCCCGAGCGCGATGCGCGCGATGGCGCGCGTGATCTTGCGCGTGACGAAGGTTTCGCCGCGCACCGGCGACTCGTGGTTGAACAGGATTCCGTTGCAGGCGTAGATGCCGTAGGCCTCGCGGTAATTGACGGTGATCCAGTAGGCGTAGAGCTTTGCGCAGGCGTACGGGCTGCGCGGATAGAAGGGCGTGGTTTCCTTCTGCGGGATTTCCTGCACCAGGCCATAGAGCTCGGAGGTCGAGGCCTGGTAGAAGCGCGTCTTCTTTTCAAGCCCCAGGATGCGGATGGCTTCGAGGATGCGCAGCGCGCCGATGCCGTCGGCGTTGGCCGTGTATTCCGGCTCTTCGAAGCTCACCGCGACATGCGACTGGGCGGCCAGATTGTAGATCTCGTCCGGCTGCACGGCCTGGACGATGCGCACCAGATTGGTCGAATCGGTCAGGTCACCGTAGTGCAGGATGAACTTGCGGTTGTCGACGTGCGGGTCTTCGTACAGGTGGTCGATGCGGTCGGTGTTGAAGAGCGAGGAGCGACGCTTGATGCCGTGCACCTCGTAGCCCTTCTTCAGCAGGAATTCGGCGAGGTAGGCGCCGTCCTGGCCGGTCACGCCGGTGATGAGTGCGATTTTGGTCATGTGCTTTGATCCGGTGTGAATGGCACGGGATGACAGCGCGCGATTATCGCCGATGATCGTGCGCAACCTGCTCGAGTCGCGTAGCGAGCAGCGGTTCGATCAGTGCGATGCAGCGCCCGGTGGCGCCACGGTGCAGGGCGGCATACGCCCGGCCGGCGTCCGCCATGCGCCGTCTTGCCTGCGGATCGTCGAGCAGGGCGACGACCATCGAAGCCAGCTCCTCCGGTCCGGTGGCCCGCGCGGCGGCACCGGCCGCCAGTGCGTCGTCGGTGGCCTGGGCGAAATTGAACATGTGCGGTCCGACGACGACCGGGCAGCCCGCCGCGCACGCTTCGATCAGGTTCTGCCCGCCCAGCGGCAGCCAGCTGCCGCCGATGACGGCGACGTCCGCCAGCGCATACCAGGCGACCATTTCGCCCATCGAGTCGCCGAGCCACACCGGGTCGCTGTCGCCCGGCAGCTCGTTTTCGCTGCGCCGTATCGCGCGCAAGCCGTATCCGGCCACGATGCCGGCCACCTCATCGAAGCGCTGCGGATGTCTCGGCACCAGTGCGATGAGGACATCGCCCGGCAGCTGTGCCTGCAGCGTCGGCAGCAGCAGCACCTCTTCGCCGTCGCGCGTGCTGGCCAGCAGTACGACCGGGCGGGCGCCGAGCGCCGCGCGCCAGCGCTGGCCCAGCGCGAGTTGATCTGGTGCCGGTGACAGGTCGAATTTCAGATTGCCGGTGATCGTCACGTTGCGCGCACCGAGCGCATTCAGTCGTGTGGCGTCGGCAGCCGTCTGGGCCGCAATGCCGGACAGTGCTTGAAGCATCGCGCCGGTCAGTGCGGGCATTCTTGCGTAGCGGCGCGCCGACCGTTCCGACAGGCGCGCGTTCGCCAGCACGACCGGAACGCCGAGGTGGCGGCACTCGGCAATCAGGTTGGGCCACAGTTCGGTTTCCATCAGGATGCCGATGGCCGGACGCCAGGCGCGCAGGAAGGCACGCTGCGCCCACGGCAGATCCCAGGGCAGCCAGGCAAGGGCCACCGTGTCCCCGTAAAGCGCCTGCGCCGTGGCCCGCCCGGTCGCGGTCGTCTGGGTCAGCAGGATGCGCGCGTCGGGGTGGGCGTGGCGCAGCGCAGCGATCAGCGGCTGGGCGGCGCGCGTTTCGCCGACCGACACAGCATGTATCCAGAGGGTCGATGCAGCCGGTTCAACGCGGAAGAAGCCCAGACGCTGGGCGACATCGCATGCGTAACCCGATTCCCGGCGGGCTCGCCACGCCAGGCGCAGCAGCACGGCGGGCAGTGCGACCAGCCAGATCAGGGTGTACAGGATGCGATTCAGGGGCACGGGTCAGGAAGCCGGAGGCGGACAGCCGGCAGGGCGCCGGACCGATCTGTGCCAAGGATACCAAGATGGCGGCAGCCTCCCGGCTGCCCGCGGCGGCGTGAGATAATCGCCGGCCTCACCGGCGCGCAAATCCGTCGCGCGTTTGCAGCATGACTACTGGACCCGTCATTCAATGAAAGCCGTGATTCTCGCCGGCGGCCTCGGCACCCGGATTTCCGAAGAGTCGCACCTCAAGCCCAAGCCGATGATAGAAATCGGTGGCCGGCCCATTCTGTGGCACATCATGAAGATCTATTCCCGTTACGGGATCAACGACTTCGTGATCTGCCTCGGTTACAAGGGCTACGTCATCAAGGAGTACTTCGCCAACTACTTCCTCCACATGTCGGACGTCACGTTCGACATGTCGAAGAACGAGATGGAAGTGCATCAGCGCTATGTCGAACCGTGGCGGGTGACGCTGGTCGATACCGGCGAAAACACGCTGACCGGCGGCCGTCTGCGCCGGGTGCGCCAGCATCTGGGCGATGAGCCTTTCTGCTTCACGTACGGCGATGGCGTGGCCGATGTCGATATCGGTGCACTGGTCAATTTTCATCGCGCGCACGGCAAGGCGGCCACGGTGACGGCCATTCAGCCGCCCGGACGCTACGGCGCGCTGAACCTCGACGGCCATGCGGTGCGAAGCTTCCAGGAAAAGCCGGCCGGAGATGGCGCGTGGATCAACGGCGGCTTCTTCGTGCTCGATCCTTCGGTCATCGACCTGATTGCCGGCGACCAGACCAGTTGGGAAGGCGACCCGCTGATGCAGCTGGCGCGGGACGACAAACTGATGGCCTATCCGCACGCCGGTTTCTGGCAGGCGATGGACACGCTGCGCGACAAGAACCAGCTTGAAGAAATCTGGCAATCCGGTCGTGCGCTGTGGAAGTGCTGGGAATGAGTGGCGGCTTCTGGCGCAGCCGGCGCGTGCTGCTGACCGGGCACACCGGCTTCAAGGGAAGCTGGCTGTCGCTGTGGCTCCATGCGCAGGGTGCCGAGGTACACGGCTACGCGCTGGTGCCGCCCGCCTCCCCCAATCTGTTCACCGTTGCCAGGGTGGACGGCGCGCTTGCGTCGTCCACCCTGGCCGACATCCGCGACCTGACGACGCTGACGGCGTTGTGCCGCGAGGTGCGGCCGCAGATCGTGTTTCACCTGGCCGCCCAGGCGCTGGTGCGACAGTCCTACCGTGAGCCGGTCGACACCTTCGCCACCAACGTGATGGGCGTCGTGAACCTGCTGGAAGCCGTGCGCAGCGCCGGTGGCGTCAGGGCGGTGGTCAATGTCACCACCGACAAGTGCTACGAGAACCGGGAGTGGCCCTGGGCCTACCGTGAGATCGAGCCGATGGGCGGACACGATCCCTACAGCGCCAGCAAGGGCTGCGCCGAGCTGGTCACGGCCGCCTACCGCGCGTCCTTCCTGAAGGAGGCAGGCGTTGCGGTGGCGACTGCCCGGGCCGGCAACGTGATCGGCGGCGGCGACTGGGCCGAAGACCGGCTGCTGCCGGACATTTTCCGTGCGCTCGACGCGCGCCGCACCCTTCCGGTGCGTTCGCCGCATGCTGTGCGGCCCTGGCAGCACGTGCTCGAACCGCTGTCCGGCTATCTCGCGCTGGCCGAAGCCCTGGCCCGTGGCAACGGCGATTTCGCCGAAGCGTGGAATTTCGGTCCGGCGGAGGAAGACGCGCGCAGTGTCGGCTGGATCGTCGAACGCCTCGCGTCGCGCCTGCCCGATCTCGTCTGGCAGGTCGACGCGGTGCCGCAGCCGCACGAAGCCCATTATCTGAAGCTCGACAGCAGCAAGGCCCGTTCGCGGCTGGGCTGGCAGCCGCGCTGGCGTCTGGCCGAGGCGCTCGACCGCACGCTGCAGTGGCATCAGGCGTGGCGTGCCGGCGCCGATATGCGCGCTGTCTGCCTGGCGCAGATCGCCGACCATGCCGCGGCAGCGGATGCGGACCGTTCATGAGCAATCGCCCTGACTGGTCGCCCACCCCGCTTGCCGGACTGGTCGTCGTGCAGCGTCCGCGCTTCGAGGATCACCGCGGCTTCCTGTCGCGCTTCTTCTGCGCCGATACCCTGCGCGAAGCCGGCTTCGACGCGCCGGTCGCACAGATCAACCATACCCTGACGCGTGAGCGCGGCGCGCTGCGCGGCCTGCATTACCAGCGTCCGCCGCATGCCGAAGTGAAGATGGTGAGCTGCCTGCGCGGCGAGGTGTTCGACGTGGCCGTCGACCTGCGCGCGGGCTCACCCACCTTCCTGCGCTGGCACGGCGAAGTGCTGTCCGCCGACAACCGGCGCAGTCTGCTGATCCCGCGCGGCTTCGCGCACGGGTTCCAGGCGCTGACCGACGACTGCGAACTGCTTTACCTGCACAGCGCGGCCTATGCGCCCGATGCCGAGGGTGCGGCCAACGCGCTCGACCCCGCGCTGGCGATACGCTGGCCGCTGGACATCACCGGCCTGTCGGAGCGCGATCGCACGCACCCGATGCTCGACCCGGATTTCAAGGGAATCACCGCATGAAATGTCGCCACTGCGGCACCGAGCTGACGCTGCCGCTGATCGATCTGGGCAGCGCACCGCCATCCAACGCCTACCTGACGCAGGCCGCATTGTCGGAACCTGAGAAGTGGTATCCGCTGCGCGTGCTGGTGTGCGATCACTGCTGGCTGGTGCAGACGGAAGACTACGCGCACCACGGCGAGCTGTTTTCCGACGATTACGCCTATTTCAGCTCGTTTTCGACCAGCTGGCTGGCACATGCCCGGGCCTACGTGTCGGCCATGGCGGAGCGCTTCGGCCTCGGCGCGACTTCGCATGTGGTGGAGGTCGCGTCCAACGACGGCTACCTGCTGCAGTACGTGCGCGAACGCGGCGTTCCCTGCCTCGGCATCGAACCGACCGCAAGCACCGCCGCCGCTGCGCGCGACCGCGGCATCGAGGTGATCGAACAGTTCTTCGGCGTGTCGCTGGCCGATGATCTGGCCGCCGCGGGGCGGCGCGCCGACCTGACGGTGGCCAACAACGTGCTGGCGCACGTCCCCGACATCAATGACTTCGTCGCCGGCTTCGCCCGCCTGCTCAAGGACGACGGCGTGGCCACCTTCGAATTTCCGCATCTGCTGAATCTGGTGCAGCTCAACCAGTTCGACACCATCTATCACGAACATTTTTCCTACCTGTCGCTGGCCGCGGTTGCACGCATCTTCGAGTCGAACGGCCTGAGTGTATTCGATGTGGAAGAACTGCCGACGCACGGAGGCAGCCTGCGCGTATTCGCACAGCGCGCGCAGACCGGCCGCCGGCCGGTGGGCGCGGCCGTGGCCGGCATGCTGGCGCGCGAGCACGCGGCCGGCATGACCCGGCCCGCGTTCTACAGCGGCTTCCAGCACAAGGCGGAAAAGGTGAAGAACGATCTGGTCGCCTTCCTGATCGATGCGCGGCGCGACGGCAGGACGGTCGCCGCCTACGGAGCGGCAGCCAAGGGCAACACCCTGCTGAACTTCGCCGGCGTCCGCGGCGACCTCATTTCGTATGTCGTCGACCGCAATCCGGCCAAGCAGGACATGTTCATGCCGGGCAGCCGCATACCCATCGTCGACGAGTCGCGTCTGCAGGCCGAGCCGCCTGATTACCTGGTGATCCTGCCGTGGAACCTGCGGGATGAGGTGATGGCGCAGCTGGCCGATGTACGCCAGGGAGGGACAAAGTTCGTGCTGGCAGTCCCGACACTGGAGGTGATTGCGTGAAGGTGGTGGTCACAGGTGCCAGCGGTTTCGTGGGCCGTCACGTCGTCACCGCATTGATCGCTCGCGGACATGACGTGACTGCGGTTTCGCGCGCCCTGCGCGAGACCGCTCCCTGGACAGGATCGGCGCGGCAAATTGCGCTCGACCTTCACGACCCCTCCATCGACCCGGTCTCCTTGATCGGCACCCCGGATCTGCTGATTCATCTCGCATGGCCCGGCTTGCCGAACTATCGCGGGCTGTTTCACATCGATCGGAACCTGCCTGACGATTGCCGTTTTCTTCGCCGGATGGTCGATGCAGGGCTGCCAAGGCTGCTGGTGACCGGCACCTGTTTCGAGTACGGCATGCAGGACGGCGCGCTCGCCGAAGACAGTCCGACGCTGCCGGACAACCCCTACGGCGTGGCGAAGAACACGCTGCGCCTCTATCTGCAGAGCCTGTGCAGCGAGCAGGCCTTCTCGCTGCAGTGGGCACGGCTTTTCTACCTCCATGGGCCCGGTCAGAACCCGAACAGCCTGCTGGCCCAGCTCGATGCGGCGATCGATCGCGGCGATGAGGTCTTCCCGATGTCGGGTGGAGAACAGTTGCGCGACTACCTGCCCGTCGCAGACGCCGCCGCCTTGCTGGTCAGGCTGGCCGAAAGTCCGAATGCGCAGGGCGTGTTCAACTGCTGCAGTGGCGCGCCGGTATCCGTGCGACGCCTGGTGGAGCAGCGGCTGCGAGAACGTGGCGCGTCGATGCAGCTCGAGCTCGGGCGCTATGCTTATCCGGATTACGAACCTTTCGCATTCTGGGGCGTCAGGAAGCGCCTTGACGACCTTCATGGTTCTTCCGCCATATTGCATGAAGCTTGAGAATTTGTATTTCAATTATTCAAAATCCAAACATGGCACTGTCCCGTCAAAGCGTTTGGGCCTGCTTTAAGAAGCAAGCTGTTTTCCCTGGTTCAAAAGGAATTTATAATGAGTAATGAATTTGAAAAAGAGATTGTCGAAAGAATAGGTGAAAACAGTAGAAACGAAGCGCTCAAAAGCGGTGCCCGTTCATTCTTGCTCGAGTCGGTAAAGGCCAAATATTCATATAATTTTTCGTGGCTTGGTCGTCCGATAATACAATATCCGCAAGATATCGTTGCCATGCAGGAAATAATATGGAGCCTGCAGCCTGATCTGATCATTGAAACCGGTATAGCACACGGCGGCTCGTTGATTTTCTCCGCGTCGATGCTTGAATTGAATGCGGCATGCGGAGGCCCGGCGGATGCGATGGTTTTGGGTGTCGATATTGATATCCGGGCACACAACAAGGAAGCGATCCTTGCACATCCACTTGCGAGACGAATATCAATGATAGAGGGGTCTAGTATCGATCCAGAGATCATCGAAAAAGTACGCGCGCAAACGGAGGGCAAACAATGTGTTCTCGTCTGCCTTGACAGCAATCACACGCATGCCCACGTTCTTGCAGAGCTCGAGGCATATGCTCCGCTGACTACTGTCGGTAGTTACTGCGTGGTATTTGATACCGTGGTTGAGGACATTCCAGCTGATTATTTTACCGATCGGCCATGGCGTGACGGGAATAGTCCGAAAAGTGCGGTACGGCATTATCTGAAGACGCATGCTGAATTTGAATCAGATAAAGGCATTGACAATAAATTACTGATTTCAGTTACGCCCGACGGTTACTTGCGTCGCGTACGCTGACACCGAGCCATCCCGGGTCGAAACGGGTGTCGGTACGTCGTAACGTCATCGCCAACTATGTGGGGCAGGGTTGGGTAGCGTTGATGCAATTTGCATTTGTGCCCCTCTACATCCATTTTCTTGGTGTCGAGGCGTTTGGTTTGATCGGCGTCTTCACGATGCTGCAGGCCTGGATGGTGCTGCTGGACCTGGGCATGACGCCGACGCTCACTCGCGAAATGGCGCGCTTCACCGCTGGCTCCCACTCGGCGCGGAGCATCAACGACCTGTTGCGCACGCTCGAATGGATCTGCGTCGCGATGGCGGCCGGCATCGTGCTCGTAATCTGGGGTGTGTCCGGCTGGCTGGCGTCGGACTGGCTGCAACCTGGCGCGCTACCCGTTTCGTCGGTGGCCGACGCGATCGCGCTGATGGGCATAGTGATCGCGCTGCGCTTCGTCGAAGGCATCTACCGCGGCGCGTTGATGGGTCTGCAACGACAGGTCTTCGTCAATGCCTTCAATGGCGTGAATGCGACCTTCCGTGCGGCGGGCGCTTTAGCGGTGCTGATCTGGTTGTCGCCGACCATCGAAGCCTTCTTCATCTGGCAGGCGTGTGCGTCACTGTTCGCCGTCGCAGGGCTTGCGCTGGCCACCCATCGCACGCTGCCCGGCATCGACACCGTCGCGCGATTTTCAAAGCAGGCGCTGCTGGACGTGCGTCATTTCGCAGGCGGCATGGTCGCCACCACTCTGCTGGCGCTGATGCTCACGCAGATCGACAAGGTGCTGCTGTCGCGCCTGATTTCGCTCGAAGCCTTCGGTTACTACACGCTGGCCGCAACCGTTGCGTCGGCGCTCACGTTGCTCGTTGGACCTGTTACGCAAGCCGTTTACCCGCGATTCACCGAAATGGTTACCCACGGGGAATCTGCCCGACTTGCGGAGCTATATCATCAAAGCGCCAAAACAGTTACGGCCATTTGCGCACCTGTCGCAATGGTTTTTTTGATCATGCCAGACGTCCTGCTGAACGTCTGGACTGGAGATTCAAAGATATCGGCCGAGGCTGCTCCTATCCTCGCCCTGTTATCCGTGGGAACGTTTCTAAATTCATTGATGCATGTTCCTTACGTGCTTCAGCTCGCATATGGATGGGTAAGTTTTGCAGCAACAATGAACCTCATCGCTGTTCTGTTATTGGTTCCCTCAATTTTTTGGCTGGTGCCTCACTATGGCGCCGTTGGTGCTGCATGGGCTTGGGTCGCATTGAATGCCGGTTATGTTTCGGTTGGCTTGTACTTCATGCACCGGCGCCTCTTGCCAGCCGAAAAGACGGAATGGTACCTAAAGGATGTGTTCACGCCGCTTGCAGTAGCTGCCATCGTAATCAGCGCCTTTTCATGCCTGGTATCCGATTCGATGCCACGTTGGTTACAAGCGCTTCTATTGATTGGGTCTGGCATCAGCGCGCTTATTTCCTGTCTTTACAGTGTAGGCAGATTGCGCTTCTTTAAGGCGAAATTTTAGAACTAAATCGGAGTACTGCCGATTGAAAAGCCAAATGACCGACATTCCTTCTCTAACAGTAACGCTGTGTCGTTTTTCGGGGATTCTGTTTTGGCAATATTTGTCATTTCAGTCGAGGGTTTGTCAATTTTCCATTTCTAATTTTGGTGTATTGAGTGATGAATTCGTCGGTTAAAGTAAGTATAGGTATGCCCGTTTTTAATGGTGCTATCTTTATTGAATCGGCAATAGAATCGTTGTTGGCGCAATCGTTCACAAACTTTGAATTGATTATTTCCGACAACTGCTCAAGCGACCAGACTAGAGAGATATGTACGAAGTATCAAGCCGCTGACTCCAGGATCTGCTATTTTCGCCAAAGCGAGAATATTGGGGCTGCGGGAAATTTCGAGTTTGTGCTCAAAAAGGCTCGAGGTGAATTTTTCATGTGGGCTGCGCATGATGACTTGTGGGATCAATCGCATCTCGCTTCGGCTTTGGCTGTATTAGAGAATGATGGGTTGGATTTCGCATTCCCTAGTTTTTGGCTTGAGAGCACGCGCTTCGGCATTCGAAAGCGAGTCGATCCGCAGATGTTCGATTTTTTGGACCATCAAGACCGTCGCGTGAGGGTCTTGCGCTTCCTGGCATTACATCATATGTCGCACAAGTGCAATCTCGTGTATTCGTTGTTCCGAGTTGATTTGATACGCACTGCGTTGCGAATGCAGTCTATCGACGATGATGCAGTCTTGTCGGCAGTGTTGCTTGGGCTCTCCAGAGGCCGGGCGCTCAAGCAGAATTCTTTTCGTAAAAGGTATCAGCTTCTCTGGCCGGGTCTTTTTAATTTCCGGAGGTTTTTCAGTTTTTTTTTCCATGATCGTCGACCGTTCACGGAATATAAAGGCCGCGCCGTTTCAAAGCTAAGCGCTTTCTTTCCAGATTATTCGGCTGAAATTGAGAAGATTTTTTCGAAATATGGTGAATGGCGATACGGTCAAAAGTATAAAATATGCGATTCGGATTTTTACGAGGCGCGATGATGCATCTCTTGCTCAGAGAGGCGGTTCTTTTCTAGAAAGTGCTTCGGACGATTCACGGTGCCTATTTAAAATGTTTTTTGTGCGATTAGCGGCATTCGAGCGCTCATAACCTCACGATTACATCGGGCCCATTCAATGCCTCACTGATGCAACGCCTCCAGCCTTCCAGGATTTGATTCAACGTGATCGCCCTTCTCAGAAAACAGCTCCGCACGAACCCCCTGTTCGCCTTCAACCTCGTCTTCCGCGATCGCTGGGTGGCGCAGCAGGCGGCGTCGCTCCCTGCCGGCACGCGGGTGCTCGATGTGGGCGCCGGCTCCTGCCCCTACCGACCGCTGTTCGCGCACTGCGACTATCGCACGCAGGACTTCACCGGCCTGAAGGACGACCAGCTGCGGCACGGCGGTTACGGACAGATCGACTACATCTGCGATGCCGCGGCGATCCCGGCACCGGATGCCAGTTTCGACGCCGTGCTGTGTACCGAGGTGATCGAACACCTGGCCGAGCCGGAAAAGGTGATCAACGAGTTTGCGCGCCTGCTGCGCCCGGGCGGCCGGCTGATGCTGACGGCACCGCTCGGTTCCGGCATCCACCAGGAGCCGCATCATTATTTCGGCGGCTTCACGCCCTGGTGGCACCGGCGCGTGCTCGAAGCGGCCGGGTTCGAGTCGATTCACGTCGAAGCCAACGCCGGCTCGTTCCGCTTCTTTTCGCAGGAATCGCTGCGCTTTGCCGCCGGCACGATGCCGTTCCGTCGCCTGCCCCTGTTGCCCAGCCTGCTCTGGCTGCCGTTCTGGCTGCTGCTGCTGCCGGTGCTGGCCGGCCTGATTCCGCTGGCGGCCGCGCTGCTGGACCGCTACGACCGCGAGCAGCGCTTCACCATCGGCTATCACGTGACGGCGGTGCGTCGTGCTGCGGCGCCCGTCCTCGGGACGCCCTGAAGCATGAATATCCTGTGTGTGTTCGGTCGCCACAACTACGGCGACCCGTCGCGCGGCGAGGGCTACGAGTACAGCAACTTCCTGCCGGCGCTGCGTGCGCTCGGCCATGACGTGCACCATTTCGAATCGTGGGACCGCACGGCGCAGGCCGATTTCGCCGCGCTCAACACGGCATTGCTCGACCGTATCGATGCGCTGCGTCCGGACCTCGTGTTCTGCGTGCTGATGGGTTACGAAATCTGGTCGGAAACGCTGCAGACGTTGCGCGACGCGGGTCTGCCGGTGCTGAACTGGGGCACCGACGACTCATGGAAGTACAGCCAGTTTTCGCGTTTCGTCGCGCCCGAAGTCAGCCTGTGGGCGACCACCTCGCATGACACCGTCGACGCAGCCCGCGCCGACGGACTGGCCATGTTCCGCCTCAGCCAGTGGGCAGCCAGCGGCACCCGCACGCGCGA
This sequence comes from Methyloversatilis sp. XJ19-13, assembly GCF_024580155.1. Taxonomy (NCBI): domain Bacteria; kingdom Pseudomonadati; phylum Pseudomonadota; class Betaproteobacteria; order Nitrosomonadales; family Sterolibacteriaceae; genus Methyloversatilis; species Methyloversatilis sp. XJ19-13. Next base: position 22,019 of record NZ_JANINH010000019.1, read on the forward strand.
GCCGCTGGCGTCGGCCGACTGTGAGCATGACGTGAGCTTCATCGGCTCGGCCTACGGCAACCGGGGTCGCTGGGTCGAGCGTCTGCGCCAGCGCGGCTTGCCGGTCGCGTGCTTCGGCCAGGGCTGGCCGAGCGGGCCGGTGGCGGCAGAGCGCATTCCGGAGCTCTACCGCAGTTCGCGCATCAGTCTCAATTTCGGCGATTCGGGCTTGCAGTGGCGCGGCTTTCGCCCGTACCGCAGCCGGCAGATCAAGGCGCGCGTATTCGAGGTGCCGGCGGCTGGCGGGTGCCTGATGACGGAGGTCGCCGACCGTCTCGACGCGTATTACGCCTGCGGCAGCGAGATCGAAACCTTCACCGACGAGAGCGACCTGGTCGAGCGCGCGCGCGCGCTGCTGGCCGACCCGGCGCGCCGCGACGCCATGGCGTGGGCCGGCTACCGGCGCACCATGGCCGAACACCTGTACGAAAGGCGCTTCCAGCCATTGCTGGACGAATGCGCCGGGACGTCGCGCACGGCGGTCTGGCCGATTGATCGCACGAGATTCCTCCGGGCGGTGGCCGGGCATCGCAGCGGCCTCGCGCTGCGCGCGCTGCGCGGCCTGATGGTGCGGCCGATGCAGTGGCTGTGGGGCGAACGCCGCGGCGAGCGCGCCGCACGCCGGCTGCTCTTCGAACTGAGCTGGCGGCTGTGCGGTGCGGCGACCTATCGCGCGGCCGGTCTGCCCGGCCGGCTGTTCTACCGTGCGAGCTGACGCCGTGTCAGAAGCAGCGCCGCGCATCAGCGTCGTGCTGTCCTTCCGCGATGGCGGCAGCGGACTGGATGACGCCGTGGCGTCGCTGCAGTGGCAGACCGAAGAAGACTGGGAACTGATCGCCATCGACGACGGCTCGCGTGACGCGGGCGCCGAAATGCCGCGCCTGCTGGCCGACCCGCGCATCCGCCTGATCCGGCACGCGCACAGCGCCGGGCTGGCCACCCGGCTGAACGAGGGCGTGCGACTGGCGCGCGGCCGCTACATCGCGCGCATGGACGCCGACGACATCGCGCTGCCGCAGCGCCTGCGCGTGCAGGCCGACTACCTTGACGCACATCCGGACGTCGATCTGCTGGCGGCGTCGGTGCTCATGATCGATGACGCCGACGCGCCGATCGGCGTGGCGCTCAGCCCGACCGGGCATGACCAGCTCGTGCATCGTGCGGCGCTGCATTTTCCGATGCCGCATCCGACCTGGATGGGCCGGGCGGAGTGGTTCCGTGCGCATCCGTATGACGAGAAGGCCGTCAAGGCGCAGGACCAGCATCTGCTCTACTGCACTTTCCGCAGCAGCCGGTTCGCGGCGATCGGGCAGCCGCTGCTGGCCTACCGCTACGCGCAGCTGTCGGTGCGCAAGACGCTGCTCGGGCGCTACCACTTCCTGCGTGCGGTGTGGGCGCACGGCTCGCCGGTGGACGCCGTCGTGTCGACGATGCTGCACGCGGCAGCGGCCGTGCGCGATCTGCTGGCCATGGCCTTTCGCCGCGATCGGGACGTTATCCGTCGCCGCGTCGGTACGATCCCGGATACCCTGCGCGACGAATGGACAAGACTATCGGCGCAGCTTCGCGCCGCGCGGAACTGAAAGACACCCATGTGTGCAATTGCAGGACTGTGGTCGCCGCGCGCCGACCCCGCTGAAGCTGTGTTGGAGGCCATGGCGGCGACCATGCTGCATCGCGGTCCGGATGACGGCGGTACGTGGATCGACAGCGGGACCGGACTGGGCCTGGCGCACCGGCGGCTGGCCATCGTCGACCTGTCGCCAGCGGGCCATCAGCCGATGCAGTCGCGCTGCGGCCGTTACGTGATCGCCTTCAACGGGGAAATCTACAATCACGCCGCGCTGCGCGACGCGCTGGATGCGCAGCGCGGCGGGGCCACGCCGTGGCGCGGCCATTCCGACACCGAAACGCTGCTCGAGGCGTTTGCCGAGTGGGGCTTCGCAGCCACGCTGCAGCGCTGCGTCGGCATGTTTGCGCTGGCGCTGTGGGACCGCCAGGCGCGCGTGCTGCAGCTGGCACGCGACCGGCTCGGCGAGAAGCCGCTCTACTACGGTCGTGCGGGCAATGGCGATCTGGTGTTCGCGTCCGAATTGAAGGCGTTCGGCGCGCTGCCCGGCTGGTCGCCCGAAATCGACCGCCAGGCGGTATCGCTGTTCATGCGCTACGCCTGCGTGCCGGCACCGTGGTCGATCTATCGCGGCATCCGCAAGCTGGAGCCGGGCGCGATGGTGCGCTATGACGCGGTCGACGCCGAGCCGGTGATGGGGCGCTACTGGCATGCGCTGTCCGCCATCGAGGCGGCGCGCGCACAGCCGTTTTCCGGTTCGCTGCAGGACGCGGCAGACACGCTGGAGCAGCTGCTCGGCGACACGATCCGTCTGCAGAGCATGGCCGACGTGCCGCTCGGCGCCTTCCTGTCGGGCGGCATCGATTCGTCGACCGTGGTGGCGCTGATGCAGAAGCTGGGTGGCGCGCCGGTGCGCACCTTCAGCATCGGTTTCAACGAAGAGGGGTACGACGAGGCGCAGCACGCAGCGGCCGTGGCGCGCCATCTGGGCACGCAGCACACCGAACAGTACGTGACGGCCGACGAGGCGCGCGCGGTCATTCCGCTGCTGCCGCAGCTGTACGACGAGCCGTTCGGAGATTCGTCGCAGATCCCGACCTATCTGGTGTCGAAGCTGGCGCGCGGACATGTCACGGTAAGCCTGTCGGGCGACGGCGGTGACGAGCTGTTCGGCGGCTACAACCGCTACTTCATCGCGCAGGCGCTGTGGCGCAGGCTGTCCGGTCTGCCGACGCCGGTGCGGGCGCAGGCCGCAACGATGATCCGTCTGCTGCGGCCGGTCACCTGGTCGAAGCTGCTCAAGCCCTTCATGGGCCTGCTGCCGGCCCGCTACAACTACGCCAATCCGGGCGACAAGCTGCACAAGCTGGCCGAAGTGCTGGCGCTGGTCGAGCCGCGTGCGCTGTACGACCGACTGGTACGCTTCTGGGAATGGGACATCTGCCCCGGCGTCGAGCCGCCGGACGCGATGGCCGCCGATGCCGGCTGGGAGAGCTTCGGTGGCAACGACCGTTTCGTCGACGCGATGATGTATGCGGACACCGTGAGCTATCTGCCGGATGACATCCTGGTCAAGGTCGACCGCGCGTCGATGGCGGTCAGTCTGGAATCGCGCGTACCGATGCTCGACCACCGCATCCTTGAATTCGCGTGGCGCCTGCCGGACAGCGCGCGCGCATCGGGTGGCGTGGGCAAGCGCGTGCTGCGCGAAGTGCTGGCGCGCCACGTGCCGACCGCGCTGACCGACCGGCCGAAGATGGGGTTCGGCATTCCGATCGGCGAATGGCTGCGTGGTCCGCTGCGAGCCTGGGCGGATGCGCTGCTCGACCCGCAGCGCCTGCGCGCCGACGGTTATTTTGCGGCCGATCTGGTGCGCGCCCGCTGGGAGGAGCATCTGTCCGGCCGGCGCAACTGGGAGTATTCGATCTGGAACGCGCTGATGTTCCAGTCCTGGCTGGAGCACTGGCATGGCAAGCGGTAAGGCGCCGGTGTCGCTCGCCGGAAAGAAGCTCCTGTTTCTGGTGACCGAGGACTGGGCGCTCATTTCGCACCGGCTGCCGCTGGCGCTCGCCGCGATGGATCAAGGCATGCACGTGTTGGTGCTCGCCCGTACCGGCGATCGCGCCGACTACCTGCGCAGCCTTGGCCTCGAAGTGCACCACGTGCCGTTCGAGCGCGGCAGCCTGAACCCGTTCAGCGACCTCACGCTGCTGATGCATATCGTACGGCTGTACCGACAGCTCAGGCCCGACGTCGTACACCACGTTGCGCTCAAGCCCGTGATCTACGGCGGGCTGGCTGCCCGACTGACAGGCATGAAGCATGTGGTCAACGCGCTGCCCGGTCTGGGCTTCGTGTTTTCTTCATCGACGCTGACCGCACGCCTGCTCAAGCCCTTCGTGCGCGCCGTGCTGCGCAGTGTGCTGGCCGTGCCGGGCAGCCGCCTCATCCTTCAGAATCAGGATGATGTGCGCATGTTCACCCGGGAGGGTCTGGCACCCGAGCGGAGCATCCGTTTCGTCCCGGGTGTCGGCGTCGATCTCGATGCCTACAGTCGTGCGCCCGAGCCGGATGGTCGCGTCAGGATCGTGCTGCCGGCACGCATGCTGGTTGACAAGGGCGTCAATGAATTCGTCGAGGCCGCCCGCCTGCTGCACGCCCGCGGCATCGACGCCGATTTCGTGCTGGTCGGCGGCATCGACGCCGACAACCCGGCTGCCCTGAAGGCCGAACAGTTGCGGGCCTGGGAGCACGCCGGCCTGGTGAGCTGGAGCGGGCACTGCACCGACATGCCGGCCATGCTGGCGTCGGCCCACATCGTCTGCCTGCCGTCCTACCGTGAAGGTCTGCCCAAGGCGCTGCTGGAGGCCTGCGCCGCGGCGCGTCCCATCGTCACCACGGATGTGCCCGGCTGTCGCGAGGTCGTGCGCGACGGTGAGAACGGCCTGCTCGTGCGGGTGCGCGATGCCCGCGATCTGGCCGACAAGCTGGCGACGCTGATCGCCGATCGGTCGCTGCGATGGCGCATGGGGCAGACCGGACGCCGGATCGCCGAACGTGAGTACTCGGCGGCGCTGTCGTCCGAACAAACGATTTCGATCTATCGCGAACTGCTCTGAAGCCGATCCGCTCGCGCCCGCCGCAGCCGGTAATCCGCGAGAATGAGCGCCCATGCTTGATAATATGTCCGGCGGATCATCCGCACAGCCTTGCAGTCCTCAATGTCCATCGAATCAGTCCTGCCCGCCCTGACCGCCTTCGGCATGACTGCCATCGTGCTGCAACTGTTGCTGATGCGCGCCCGCCACCTGCTTCCGATGGATAGACCGAACGAGCGCTCGCTGCACACGCAGCCCGTTCCGCGTTTCGGTGGTCTGGCCATCCTGATCGGGGGTGCGCTGGCCCTGCCCCTGGCCGGCCAGTCCTGGGCCGGCTGGCTCTGGCCGGTGCCGGTGCTGGCCGCCGTGTCGCTGATCGACGACTTCGTCACCCTGCCTGCCGTACCACGCTTTGCGGTGCAGATCGGCGTGGCCGCTGCCTTCGCCGCATCGTTGATGGGCATCACCTGGTGGCTGCTGCCAACGGTCTTTGCAATGGTCTGGATGACCAATCTGTACAACTTCATGGATGGCTCCGACGGGCTGGCCGGCAGCATGGCGCTGATCGGCTTCGCTGGCTACGCGCTGCTTGCGGCACTGGGTGGCGACCTGCAGCTGATGTCGGTCTGCCTCGTGATTGCCGGCGCCGCGCTTGCGTTCCTGCTGCGCAATGTCCATCCGGCAAAGGTGTTCATGGGGGATGCCGGCTCGATTCCGCTCGGTTTCATGGCGGCCGCGATCGGCCTCATCGGCGTGGAACGCGGATTGTGGGATCTTTTTGCGCCCGCGATGCTCTTCCTCGTGTTCGTCGCGGATGCATCGGCAACGCTGGTGCGCCGGCTGCTGCGCGGCGAGCGCGTGTGGCAGGCGCACCGGACGCATTACTATCAGCGGCTGGTGCGCATGGGCCTGGGACATTCGGGCACGGCCCGACTGTATGTCGCGGCGATGGTGGGTTGCGCCGCCTCGACCGTGATCATGCAGATGCTGTCGCCGGCCCGCACGATCTGGTTGCTTGTCGCGTGGTGCCTGCTGTTCGGCGCCATGGGGCGGCGTATCGACAAGCGCTGGCGGTCGTTCGAATCGAAGCTGACGGAGGGTCAGTGATGAAATTGCTTTCCCGTTCCACGGTTGTATTCCTGTGCGACATCGTGCTTGCCGGCGCCGCCTGGTATCTGTCCTTCCTGCTGCGCTTCAACTTTTCCATCCCGGAAGATTTCGTCCGCTCGCTGTGGGTCACGCTTCCGTGGGTCGTCGGGGCGCAGGCGCTGGTGTTCCGGCTGATCGGGCTCTACCAGGGCATCTGGCGCTTCGCCAGCCTGCCTGACCTGCAGCAGCTGGTGCGTTCGGTCGCCGCGGCGGCGCTGTGCGCGCCACTGATCGTGCTGCTCGGCATGTCGGTCGTCGTGCCGCGTTCGGTCTACGTGCTGGACCCCATCCTGCTGATCATCCTGATGGGTGGAGTGCGCTTTGCATACCGCGCCTGGCGCGAGCATCGCGAATTCGGCGCGCTGATGGCCAAGGGCAAACCGGTGCTCGTGCTGGGTGCCGGCGAGACGGCGGCGCGGCTGCTGCCGGACATCAGCCGCTCGGGCCAGTGGCGCGTGGTCGGCCTGCTCGACGACAACGCGAAGAAGCACGACCGCACGCTGTACGGCTTGCGCGTGCTCGGACCGGTGCGCGAGCTTGAACGGCTGGCGCGCGAAATGAAGGTGTCGCACGCCATCATCGCCATGCCGAACGCTTCGCACGAGGCGCGGCGCGATGCCGCCAACACGTGCGTGCGGGCCGGCGTGAAGCCGATGACCGTGCCGTCCTTCGATGACCTGATCAGCGGAAAGGTGTCGGTCGCCGCCGTACGCGAGGTCGAGGTGGAAGACCTGCTCGGGCGCGATCCGGTCAAGATCGACGCGCCGCGCCTGCGTCAGCTGATCGAAGGTCAGGTGGTCATGGTGACAGGCGCCGGCGGCTCGATCGGCTCCGAACTGTGCCGGCAGATTGCGCGTTTTTCGCCGTCGGCCATCGTGGCGTTCGAACGCGGCGAATTCTTCCTCTACAACCTGGTGGAAGAATTCGCCGAGGTGTTTCCGCAGCAGCGCATCGAGCCGGTGATCGGCGACGTGCGCGACGAGACGCGCCTGACTGCGGCGATGCAGCAATACCGCCCGGTCGTCGTGTTCCATGCCGCCGCCTACAAGCACGTGCCGCTGATGGAAGGCGCCAATGCGGCCGAGGCCGTTCGCAACAATGTCGGCGGCACACTGGCGGCGGCGCGCGCGGCGCAGGCTTGCGGCGTACCGCGCTTCGTGCTGGTGTCGACCGACAAGGCGGTAAACCCGGTGAACGTGATGGGAGCCACCAAGCGGCTGGCCGAAATGGCCTGCCAGGCGCTGGCTGCGCGCGGCGGCACGACCGCCTTCAGCACGGTGCGCTTCGGCAACGTGCTGGGCAGTGCCGGCAGCGTCATCCCGAAGTTCCAGGAACAGATTGCGCGCGGCGGGCCGGTTACCGTGACCCATCCGGACATCATCCGTTATTTCATGTCCATCCCCGAGGCGGCGCAGCTGGTGCTGCAGGCGGCGCTGATGGGCGAGGGCGGCGAAATCTTCGTGCTCGACATGGGCGAGCCGGTGCGCATCGCCGATCTGGCGCGCGACATGATCCGCCTGTCCGGTGCGTCGGAAGACGAAGTGAAGATCGAATTCACCGGCTTGCGGCCGGGCGAAAAGCTGTTCGAGGAGCTGTTGGCCAGCGACGAAACCACACGGCCGACCCATCACCCCAAGGTACGCATTGCGCGTGCCCGGGTGATCGATGACACGCTGTGGCTGGCCCGTCTCGAACGCTGGCTGTCCGGTGCACTGCCCGTCGATCCGGTGGCGCTGCGCAGCGAGCTGGCGCAGTGGGTCACCGAATACAAACCGCAGAACGACGCACCGCAGCCGGTGATGCTGGCGCCCGCGGCAGCCGGACCGGACAGTCAGCAGGCATGAGCACCTACGCGATCGGCGATCTGCAGGGCTGTTTCGATCCACTCGAAGCACTGCTTGAACATTGCGGCTTCGATCGCAGGCACGATCGCCTGTGGTTTGTCGGCGATCTGGTCAATCGTGGCCCGAAATCGCTCGAAACGCTGCGCTTCGTGCGCGATCTGGGCGACGCTGCCGTCACGGTGCTCGGCAACCACGACCTGTCGCTGCTGATGATCGCGGCCGGCCAGGGCAAACGGCACCGTCTCGACACCTTTCACCACGTGCTCGACGCACCCGATGGCGACGAGTTGATCGACTGGCTGCGCCAGCGCCCGATGATGCACGTCGAGGGCGACTACGCCATGGTGCACGCCGGCCTGTTGCCGCAGTGGGACATCGCGCAGGCGCTGGCGCTGGCGCACGAGGTCGAGGCGGCGCTGCGCGGACCGCAATCGGTCGAATTCATGCAGCGCATGTGGGGCAGCGAACCGGCTCAGTGGCGCGACGACCTGCACGGATGGGACCGCCTGCGCATCGTCGTCAATGCGCTCACCCGCATGCGCTTCTGCACGCCTGACGGTCGCATGGAATTCCACAGCAAGGGCGCACCCGAGGAGCCGCCGGATGGCTATCTGCCGTGGTTCGACAACGCGGCCGCGCGCTGGCGCAGCCATACGGTGGTGTGCGGCCACTGGTCGGCGCTCGGCTATCGCACCGCCGATCACGTCATCGCACTCGATTCCGGCTGTCTGTGGGGCGGCGCGCTCACCGCGCTGCGGCTCGACGACCGCGCGGTGTTCCAGGTGCCGTGCGAGCGCTGCGCGACGTTCTGAGCCGTCGGTCGGGTCTCGGGAGCGGCGGTCTGTGAGCGCGGCGGCCCTGTGGGAGCGGCGGCCTCGCCGCGATTCGCACGCTGCACAACGATGGTCGCGGCACGATCGCGGCGAGGCCGCCGCTCCCACAGGACTGCTCCAGAGGGTCGTCTGCGGCTGTTGCTCTGGATCCGGAGGCAGTGCCCGCCGGCATCATCCGACCGGGCCGGCCCGTGGAAGATGTCGAGCGATCTGCGATTTGGGGCCAACAGACCCTAGAATGCGGGCTCGCCTACGGAGGATTTCCATGATCGGGTTGTTTCTGATCACCCACAGCAGTTACGGCGAATCGCTGATCCAGTGCGCCTGCCACGTTCTCAACACCCGGCCGGTGCAGATGGCGCAGCTGGGCGTTTCGGGTCAGGACGACCCGCTCGACCTGCTGCCGCTGGCCCGCAAGTGGCTGTCGGTCGTCGACACCGGCGACGGCGTGCTGCTGCTGACCGATGTGTTCGGCGCCACGCCGTCCAACCTCGCGCAGAAACTGTGCGAGCCGGGGCGGATCGAGGCGGTGGCCGGCCTGAATCTGCCGATGCTGCTGCGTACGCTGACCTACCGCGAACGCGAAACGCTGCACGGTCTGGTGAACCGGGCAGTGAGCGGCGGTCGCGACGGAGTGATGGCCATGAGGACGACGCGCGATGCCAAGACGTGACATCACCATCATCAACAAGCTGGGCCTGCATGCGCGCGCCTCGGCCAAGCTGACCCAGCTGGCCAGCCGTCATCAGTGCGAAGTCTGGCTGGAGCGCAACGGCCGCCGCATCAACGCCAAGAGCATCATGGGCGTGATGATGCTGGCCGCCGGCAAGGGCAGCACGATCACCATCGATACCGAAGGCAGCGATGCCGACGCGGCGATGGCCGGGCTGGTCGCGCTGATCGAAGACCGTTTTGGCGAAGGCGAGTAACGTGACCTTTACGTTGCACGGTCTCGCGGTGTCGGGCGGCATCGCGATCGGCCATGCCTACCTCGTGTCGCACGCCACGCTCGAGGTGGCGCACTACGCCGTGGCCCCGCGCAAGATCGAGGACGAAATCCTCCGCCTGTCGCGCGCCTTCGACACGGTGCGCACCGAGCTGGCCGAGCTGCGCAGCGGGCTGGTCACCGACAGCTCCGAAGCGCTGGGCGAACTGCTTGCCTTCGTCGATCTGCACAGCATGATTCTCGACGACCCGATGCTGCTCGACGAGGCGCGCGAATTCATGCGCACGCGCCGCTGCAACGCCGAGTGGGCGATCAAGCGGCAGATGGACCGACTGGTCGAACAGTTCGACCAGATCGACGACGCCTACCTGCGCAGCCGCAGCGCCGACGTGGTGCAGGTGGTCGAGCGCGTGCTCAAGGTGCTGGCCGGCAAGCGCAACCGCATGAGCACACGCCGGCGCGACACCGACAGCATCGTCGTCGCGCATGACCTGTCTCCGGCCGACACCATCCAGTTCAAGGCACAGCGCATTGCCGCCTTCGTGACCGATCTCGGCGGCGCCACCTCGCACACCGCCATCGTCGCGCGCAGTCTGGCCATTCCGGCGCTGGTCGGCATGCATCAGGCACGCACGCTGATCCAGGACGACGACATGCTCATCGTCGATGGCCTGCGCGGCGTACTGATCATCAATCCGGACGACAACATCCTCGACGAGTACCGGCTGCGCGCGCGCGAGATCGAGATCGAGCGCTCGAAGCTGAAGCGCCTGGTCGGCGGTGTTGCGAGCACGCTCGACGGCGAGGTGGTGCAGCTGTACGCCAACATCGAACTGCCGCAGGACGTCGAGCAGGTGCGCGAGGTGGACGCCGACGGCATCGGCCTGTTCCGCACCGAATTCATGTTCCTGAACCGCGACACGCTGCCCGACGAGGACGAACAGTTCGAGGCCTATCGCAGTGTCGTGCAGGCGATGAAGGGCAAGCCGGTCACGCTGCGCACGCTGGACATCGGCGCCGACAAGGCGCTGCGCGGCGCACAGCGCAGCGAAGCCAATCCGGCGCTGGGCCTGCGTGCCATCCGCTATTGCCTGGCCGAACCGCGCATGTTCGTCACGCAACTGCGTGCCATCCTGCGCGCCTCGCACTACGGCAGCGTGCGCATCATGCTGCCCATGGTGGCGTTCCAGCACGAGATTGAATCGGCGCTCGCCCTGGTCGCGCTGGCGCGCCAGCAGCTGCGCGAGGCCGGACGCAAGTTCGACGAGCGCGTGCCGGTCGGCGCCATGGTCGAAATTCCGGCCGCCGCGCTGGCACTGGGCACGCTGATGAACCACTTCAGTTTCCTGTCCATCGGCACCAATGACCTGATCCAGTACACGCTGGCCATCGACCGTGCCGACGAGGCGGTGGCGCATCTTTATGATCCGCTGCATCCGGCGGTGCTGCGGCTGATCCAGCAGGTGATCGCGCAGGCCAAGCGCGCCGGCATGCCGGTGGCGGTGTGCGGCGAAATGGCCGGCGAGCCACAGTTCGCCCGCCTGCTGCTCGGCATGGGGCTGCGCCAGTTCTCGATGCACCCCTCGCAGCTGCTGGAAGTGAAGCGCGAAGTGCTGCGCTGCGACTGCGGCGACGTCGCTCCGCGCGTGCTCAAGCTGCTGCGCTCCGACGACCCGCTGCGCATCCGCGAGCAGCTGGAACGCATCAACACCGGCATGACGCCGGTGCAGTGATGCGCATACTCGGCATCGACCCCGGTCTGCGCATCACCGGTTTCGGCGTGCTGGAAGCGGTGGGCGCGAAGTTGCAGTACGTGGCCAGCGGCCGCATCACGTCGAACGAACGCGATCCGCTTCCGTCGCGCATCGCCATGCTGTTCGAAGGCATCCGCGAGGTGGTCGACACCTGGCAGCCGACGCACGCCGCGGTCGAAATCGTGTTCGTGAACGTCAATCCGCAATCGACGCTGCTGCTCGGCCAGGCGCGCGGCGCGGCACTGTCGGCGCTGACCGCAGGCGGTCTGCCGGTGGCCGAATACACCGCATTGCAGGTGAAGCAGGCGGTGGTCGGTCACGGCAAGGCGAACAAGGAACAGGTGCAGTTCATGGTGACGCGCCTGCTTGCGCTGGCCGCCACGCCAGGCACCGACGCCGCTGACGCGCTGGCCTGCGCCATCTGCCACGCGCACGCCGCCCGCGGCATCGGCGCACTGGCCGGCCCCGGCAGCCGCCGCCGCGGCGGCCGCATCATCGCGCGTCGTCCGGCCTGACGCAGGTATCGGTGCTGCCGGGAGCGGTGGCCTGTGGAAGCGGCCCCTGTGGGAGCGGCGGCCTCGCCGCGATAGTGCTGTGACCAGCGTTGTGCAGAGTGCGAATCGCGGCGAGGCCGCCGCTCCCACAGCAAGCTCCCACACAGCCTTTCCTCTCAGGCCGCATCCCGGGGCGGTCGCTCGCCTACAATCGCGGCATTCACGGGGCGCGCGCGCTTGCGGCCAGGCATGCAGAGCGCTCCCGGTCACCCCTGATTCCGGAGTCCCCATGATCGGTCGCCTCACCGGCACGCTGCTTGAGAAGAACCCGCCGCGCATCCTGCTTGACGTGCAGGGCGTGGGGTATGAAGTCGATGTGCCGATGAGCACCTTCTACAACCTGCCGTCGGCCGGTGAGCGGGTGACGCTGCATACCCACTTTGTGGTGCGCGAAGACGGTCACTTCCTGTTCGGCTTCGCGTCGCCGGCCGAGCAGGCGGCCTTCCGCCAGCTGGTGAAGATCACCGGCATCGGGCCGCGCATGGCGCTGGCCGTGCTGTCCGGCATGTCGGTGGATGAACTGGCGCGCGTGGTGGCCATGCAGGAAGCCGGGCGCCTGACCAAGATCCCCGGCATCGGCAAGAAGACTGCCGAACGGCTGCTGCTGGAGCTGCGCGACAAGCTGCTGCCGACCGCCTCGCTGGCCAGCGCCGTGGCACCCGACGCTGGCGCCGACATCCTGAATGCGCTGATGGCGCTCGGCTACAGCGAGCGCGAAGCGCAGTCTGCGCTGCGCACGCTGCCCGAGGGCGTGGGCGTGTCGGACGGAATCCGGCAGGCCTTGAAGGCCTTGTCGAAGGCTTGAGTGGCGGTTTCACCACGCGCCGCTGTTGCGGCGCAACATCCGTTTGATGTGCATCAATCCCGCGGTCAGGCGCCGGTCGTAGCGTGTACGCATCGTTCCGAAGCCTTCAACCATCAGGAGTTTCATCATGCACATCGTCCACACCGCACTGGCTGCCGGCCTCGTGTCGCTCAGCCTGATCAGTACGCCTGCGCTGGCCGATCCGGCGAAAGATACCGCCATGCTCAAGCTGGCCGCCAACAGCGGCTGCACCGTCTGTCACAGCGTGGAACCCGCAGCCAAGGCCGACGGCAGTGTTCCGGTCGGCCCGCCGTGGCGCGACGTCGCGTCGCGCTACTACGGCGTCAAGGATGCGCAGACCACGCTGACGCAGATCGTCATGCACGGCTCCAGCCCGTATTCCAGCCACTGGAAGGGCAAGGTCGGTGGACTGGCGATGCCGCCGAACGAGGTCGCCATCAGCGAAGCCGATGCGAAAAAGCTGGTCGGCTGGATCCTTTCGCTCGATGTGAGATAGGCACGCTTGACTTGGTGTGCGCACACTTCTAATGTGCGCACTCGCGCCGATGTGAGCCACAGCTTGCGGGCGCGTTACAAAGAGAGTCCCGACCCGTCGGTACGCTTCCTGCGTTCGACGGGTTTTTGCATTGGTGCCGCCATGATGGCGTGACGTCATTGCCTTGACCCTCTGCAGTGCCGACCGCCCCGCACCACGGAGACCCAGATGATTCGCCCCGACTGCACCGACCTGCTGAACGACCTGATGACCCGCCGCATCCTGATCCTGGATGGCGCGATGGGCACCATGGTGCAGCGGCACAAACTGGTCGAGGCCGACTACCGGGGCGAGCGCTTCGCCGTGCATCCGAAGGACCTCAAGGGCAACAACGACCTGCTGCTGCTGACCCGGCCCGACGTGATCCGCGGCATCCACGCCGCCTATCTGGAAGCCGGCGCGGACATCATCGAAACCAATACCTTCAACGCCACCGTGATTTCGCAGGCCGAATATGGCCTGGAGTCGGTGGTGCATGAAATCAACTTCACCGGCGCCCGCCTGGCGCGCGAGGTGTGCGACGAATACACCGCGAAAAACCCGGACAAGCCGCGCTTCGTCGCCGGCGTGCTCGGCCCGACGTCGCGCACCTGTTCGCTGTCGCCCGACGTGAATGACCCGGGCTACCGCAACGTGAGTTTCGACCAGCTGGTGGACGACTACGTCGCCTCCGCGCGCGGTCTGACCGAAGGCGGCGCCGACCTGCTGCTGATCGAAACCATCTTCGACACGCTGAACGCCAAGGCCGCCATCTTCGCGGTCGAGAAGTTCTTCGAAGAAGAAGGCCGCCGCTGGCCGGTCATGATTTCCGGCACCATCACCGACGCGTCCGGCCGCACATTGTCCGGCCAGACCGGCGAGGCGTTCTGGAACTCGCTGCGCCATGCCAACCCGATTTCGTTCGGCTTCAACTGCGCGCTCGGCCCGAAGGAATTGCGGCCGCACGTCGAAGAACTGTCGCGCATCGCCGACACCCACGTGTCGGCCCACCCGAACGCCGGCCTGCCGAATGCCTTTGGCGAGTACGACGAATCGCCGGCCGACATGGTGAAACACATCGCCGAATGGGCGAGATCCGGCTTCCTGAACATCGTCGGCGGCTGCTGCGGCACCACGCCGGACCACATCCGCGCGTTCGCCGAAGCCATGGAAGGCATCGCGCCGCGCCGCGTGCCGGAGATCGAACGCAAGCTGCGCCTGTCCGGGCTGGAGGCGTTCAATGTCGGCGCCGACGCGCTGTTTGTGAACGTCGGCGAGCGCACCAACGTCACCGGCTCGAAGGCCTTCGCGCGCATGATTCTCGAAGGCCGCTTCGACGACGCGCTGGCAGTCGCCCGCCAGCAGGTCGAAAACGGCGCCCAGGTCATCGACATCAACATGGACGAGGCGATGCTCGATTCGGTCGCCGCGATGGACCGCTTCCTGAAGCTGATCGCCTCCGAACCCGACATTTCGCGCGTGCCCATCATGCTCGATTCGTCGAAGTGGACGGTCATCGAAGCCGGCCTTAAGTGCATCCAGGGCAAGGGCGTCATCAATTCGATCTCGATGAAGGAAGGCGAAGCCGAATTCCTGCGTCAGGCCAAGCTGGCGCGCCGTTACGGCGCGGCGGTCATCGTCATGGCCTTCGATGAAAAGGGCCAGGCCGACACCTGGGCGCGCAAGACCGAAATCTGCCAGCGCGCCTACACGCTGCTGACCGAAACGGTTGGCTTTCCGCCGGAAGACATCATCTTCGACCCGAACATATTCGCCATCGCCACCGGTATCGCCGAGCACGACAACTACGCGGTCGATTACATCGAGGCGGTCGGCTGGATCCGCGACAACCTGCCGTACGCCAAGACCTCGGGCGGCGTGTCGAATGTGAGCTTTTCGTTCCGCGGCAACGACCCGGTGCGCGAAGCCATCCATACGGTGTTCCTGTATCACGCGATCCGCAACGGCCTGTCGATGGGCATCGTCAACGCTGGCCAGCTCGGCGTGTATGAAGACATTCCGCAGCCGCTGCGCGACAAGGTCGAGGACGTGGTGCTCAACCGCAGCCCAGGGGCCGGCGAGGCGCTGGTCGAATTCGCCATCACGGTGAAGGGTTCCGCGCGCGAGAACGAGAAGGATCTGGCCTGGCGCGAGTGGCCGGTCGACAAGCGGCTGGAGCACGCGCTGGTCAAGGGCATCACCGAATTCGTCGTCGAGGACACCGAAGAGGTACGCGCGCGGCTGGCCGCCGAAGGCAAGCCGCCGCTGGCCGTGATCGAAGGCCCGCTGATGGCCGGCATGAACCACGTCGGCGACCTGTTCGGCGCCGGCAAGATGTTCCTGCCGCAGGTGGTGAAGTCGGCGCGCGTGATGAAGCAGGCGGTGGCGCATCTGCAGCCCTACATCGAGGCGTCGAAGAAGGTCGGCGAAACCAAGGGTCGCGTCGTCATGGCGACGGTGAAGGGCGATGTGCACGACATCGGCAAGAACATCGTCGGCGTGGTGCTGGGCTGCAACGGCTACGACGTGATCGACCTCGGCGTCATGGTGTCGTGCGAGAAGATTCTCGCCGCCGCGCGCGAGCACAAGGCGAACGTGATCGGCCTGTCCGGCCTGATCACGCCTTCGCTCGAGGAAATGAGCCACGTCGCGTCGGAAATGAAGCGCGAAGGCTTCGACATTCCGCTGCTGATCGGCGGCGCGACCACGTCGCGCGCGCACACCGCGATCAAGATCGCACCGTTCTACGACCATCCGGTCGTGTACGTGCCGGACGCCTCGCGCGCGGTCGGCGTGGCGACCAGCCTGCTGTCGATAGATCAGCGCGCCGGTTTTGCCGCCGAGGTGGCCGCCGACTACGTGAAGATCCGCGAACAGCACGCCGCCAAGAAGGGGCAGAAGCTGGTGTCGCTGAACGAGGCGCGCGGCAACGCCTATGTCAGCGGCTGGGGCAGCGAGGTCGTGCCCGTGCGTCCCGCGAAGACTGGCCGTCAGGTCATTGTCGACCAGGACCTCGCGGCGCTGGTCGACTACATCGACTGGAGCCCGTTCTTCCAGACCTGGGAGCTGTCGGGGCCCTACCCGGCCATCCTCGACGACGCGGTGGTCGGTGACGAGGCGCGCAAGCTGCTCATCGACGCGCAGGCCATGCTGCAGCGGATCATCGACGAAAAGTGGCTGACCGCGCGCGCCGTGTTCGGCGTGTGGCCGGCCAACAGCAACGGTGACGACATCGAGTTCTATACCGACGACACGCGTCAGACCACCGCGATGGTGTGGCACAACCTGCGCCAGCAGCACGAACGCCCGGCCGGCAAGCCGCACTTCTGCCTGTCCGACTTCGTCGCGCCGCGCGCCAGCCGCGTGGCCGACTGGGCGGGCGCCTTCGTCGTGACCGCCGGCATCGGCATCGAAGCGAAGCTGGCCGAATTCGCGAAAACCCACGACGACTACAGCAGCATCATGCTGAAGTCGCTGGCCGACCGTCTGGCCGAAGCCTTCGCCGAATGGCTGCATGCACGCGTGCGCCGCGTGCACTGGGGCTACGCCGCCGGCGAGGCGCTCGACAATGCCGCGCTGATCGCCGAGAAGTATCAGGGTATCCGCCCGGCGCCTGGCTATCCGGCCTGCCCGGACCACACCGAGAAGGGCGACATGTTCCGCCTGCTCGACGTCGAAGCGGCTATCGGCGTGTCGCTGACCGAGAGCTACGCGATGTTTCCGACCGCAGCGGTCAGCGGCTTCTACCTTGCGCACCCGCAGGCGCAGTACTTTGCCATCACCAAGGTCGGCCCCGACCAGGTCGCCGATCTGGCGGCGCGCAAGGGTCTGCCCGAACCGGTGATGAAGCGCTGGCTGGCGCCGGTGCTGTAAACGTTGCGAAGTCGGCGCAGCCGACGGCACACATGGCATCCATTGACAATGGATGCCATGGTCGCGATGCTTCAGTCTGGAGGAAGACGCCATGCAGACCATGAACATTTCCTTGCCCGAACCAATGAAGCGATTTGTCGAACAACAGATTGCGTCCGGCCGCTATGGCAATGTCAGTGAATACGTCCGTGCGCTGATTCGCGAGGACGAAAGGCAGCATGCGCAGGAAAAGCTTGAAGCGTTGTTGCTGCAGGGGCTCGAAGGAGAGGCTGCGGCGCTTACCGATGACGACTGGCGCAGCATCAGGGAGACCGCCGTTGCGCAGCTCAAGGCAAGGGCCGTTCGTCGCGCATGAAGCGGGTCGTGCGCAGTTCGTCGGTTCGCGCCGATCTGACCGCGCACTTCGTCTATCTCGCGGAGCAGGCGGGCGAGCCCACGGCCGACCGTTTTCTGCGGTGCGTCCGTGAAAGCACCGCCACGCTTGCGCAGCAGCCCGAAATCGGTGCCTTGATCGACACCTTGAATCCGGCACTCGCGGGCATGCGCAAATGGCGCGTGCGCGAATTTGACCACTTCCTCATCTTCTATTTACCGCGCGAGAACGATGTTCTGCTGGTGCGCGTACTGCACACGGCACAGGACTGGTGGTCCTTGCTTGACGTGGCGCCTTGAGCGGCTGAGGTCCGCCAGCGGCACGGATTGCGGGGCACGAAGCGTCAGACGCGGTCAGTCTCCGGTGGCCCGCGGATCGTCCGCCGGCAGCGCCAGCGCCTCGAACACCTTCAGCGCCGCCCACGCGTCGTTCGCGGCGTACAGCACCTGTGCTGGCGTGAGCACCGGCAGCGACCAGTTCGACGTGGTCACCGACTTCGACTTGCGAAAGTTCTGCCCCAGCACCACACCGACCGCCGCGCGCACCCCGATCGAGTTGTTGTAGCCCTGCTTGCGGAACACGCGGTCCAGATCGACCAGTCCGCGCGGCACCACACCCAGCTTGGCTAGCACCTGTGAGCGGTCCGACGACAGGCCGAAGCCGATCTTCAGCACCTCTTCGTCATGCAGCAGCTCGGCCAGCACCGGCCAGCAGTCGCGATGATGCAGCTGGAACACGTACGCACGATCGGTCAGCGCGAACTGCACCACATGCGGGCCGCTGCTCACCTCGCCCGGCTTGAAGGTGGGTTTCGACTCGGTGTCGAAGCCGACCTGCCGCGCCGCGCGGATGTCGGCCGCCGCCGCGGCAAAGGCAGCCGGCGTCGCCGGCACATGGATGCAGTCCGGCGGCACGCCGGGAAATACGGGCAACAGGTCAGTTTCCGCTTTCGAAGGGGCGGTTTTTCGCATCGCGGTGGTTTCGGGTTCGCCGAGGATGGGGCGGGGGGATGATCGCTCAGTCCGGTGGATTTCGACAGCACGGCCGGAATCCACCCGTGGTGATCCGGTGGGGGCGACATCTGTGGGAGCAGCAGCCTGTTGGTGTGGCGGCCTTGTGGGAGCGGCGGCCTCGCCGCGATCGGCGCGTTGATCAACGATCATCGCGGCATCAATCGCGGCGAGGCCGCCGCTCCCACAGGGGCACTCCCCACAGGGGCACTCCCCACAGGGGCACTCCCCACAGGGGCACTCCCCACAGGAGCAGCCCTCATAGGGATAACGCCCACAAGGGCCGCGCCACACAGCCGGCACGGCTCACGGGAGCATGTCCCTGCGCCGGACTGCCTTCAGCCCTTCAGCGCCGCGTAGCGGGTCATCCGGTTGCGGTAGTCGGGGATGTGGTTGGACAGCAGCGTGGCCAGGCCTTCGACGTCGTTGCGCCAGTCGCGGTGCAGTTCGCAGGCCACGCCGAACCAGTTGATCAGTTGCGCGCCGGCCTGCGACATGCGGTCCCAGGCGGAATGGCGTGCGATGTCGTTGAAGGTGCCGGAGGCGTCGGTGACGACGAATACGTCGAACCCTTCCTCGATCGCCGACAGCGCCGGGAAGGCGACGCACACTTCGGTGACCACGCCGGCGATGATGAGCTGCTTGCGACCGGTGGCCTTGATCGCCTTGACGAAGTCCTCGTTGTCCCGGGGGCTGTTCTCGGTCGGTTTGTCCAATGCGTTGGCGTTTAGAAGGCTGCGAACAAGGCGCGCGACGCTGTCGAGACTGGCCGTCTCGACGAGGAGCGCAACGCAGTGCGCAGCCTTCTAAACACCAACCCGTAGGGCCCTGGGCGGATGCCC
>NZ_JANINH010000019.1:41323-55038 GCF_024580155.1 Methyloversatilis sp. XJ19-13
CCCCCAACGCAGTGCGCAGCCTTCTAAACACCAACCCGTAGGGCCCTGGGCTGATGCCCTCCATAGCTGCGTTGCAGATCCTTGACTGACGGCCAGTCAGTCTGCGTCTCTGCGCCTTGCTCTGAAGGGCATCAGCCCAGGGCGCATTGGACAAACCGACCGAGAACAGCCCCCTGTTGATCTGCCCTGGCCGAGCAACGTAGGGCGCGTCCGTGAACATCTCCTTCAGCTCCGGCATCAACGGGCCGTTCGGGCCCTGTTCGAAGCTGGTGGTCAGGATGGTCGGCAGCTGGAAGTATTTCGCCAGGTCAGCGGTGGCCAGCACGTTGTTGCGGAACTTGTCGGGGTCGATGTCGCGCACCAGCGACAGCAGACCGGCCTGATGGTCCACCAGCAGCATCACGGCGTTGTCCTTGTCCAGCTTTCTGTAGGGCTTGTTCATGTCGTTCTCCTTGCGGTTGGGGGTCGTCAGCCTGCAAGGCGTCGGGCGGTGTGAGCCCTGCGCGCCCGGTGCGCGCAGGGGATGAAACGGATCAGGTCGTCGCGGCCGTCTCGAAGCGGCCGCTGTTGAAGTCGTCTATGGCTTCGCGGATTTCCTCCTTCGTGTTCATCACGAAGGGGCCGTAGCCGGCGATCGGTTCGTCGATCGGTTCGCCGGCCAGCAGCAGCACGCTGGCGTCGGCATCGGCGGCGATCGAAAACGTGCTGCCCTCGCGGTGGTACAGCGCCATCTGCGCCTCGCGCACCGGCTGGCTGCCGTTGGCGCGGATCAGGCCGTGAAGCACCACCAGCGCCAGCGTGTGGCCGTCCGGCACCGTCAGTTCGAGGTTCGCACCGGCCTTCAGCTTCAGGTCCCACACCTCGACGGGCGTGAAGGTGCGGGCCGGGCCGCGATGGCCAAGGTACTCGCCGGCGATGACGCGCAGATGTCCCGCGCCCCCGGGCAGTTCGACTACCGGAATGTCGGTCTTCGCCAGATGCTGGTAGCCCGGCGTGGCGCGCTTGTCGCGCGCCGGCAGGTTCACCCACAGCTGCACCATTTCCAGCGGACCGCCGCGGCGGGTGAATTCGGGCGAGTGGAATTCCTCGTGGATGATGCCGGCACCGGCGGTCATCCACTGCACATCGCCCGGGCCGATGACGCCGCCGGCGCCGGTCGAGTCCTGATGCGCCACCTCGCCGGCATAGACGATGGTGACCGTTTCGAAGCCGCGGTGCGGGTGGCGGCCGACGCCGCGTGGCGTGTCCGACGGTTCGAATTCGGCCGGGCCGGCGTAGTCGAGCAGCAGGAAGGGGCTGACATGGCGCCCCATCGAGTCATACGAAAACAGCGAACGCACCGGAAAGCCGTCGCCGACCCAGTGACCTTTCGGTGCGCTGTACAGACCTGAAATCTTCTTCATGGTGTTTCTCCCGTTCGTTGGCAGCGTTCCGCCGGAAGCGTGCTGCGTTGAGGTGAATACTAGATTCAGGACAATCGATGCACTAGACGGCAAAATGGCACTTCAGCGTTCCATGAGTGGAACGATGGAGGGTGCGATGGCCACTGCAATGCAGGATCTGAACGATCTGTACTTCTTCACCCGGGGGGTCGAGCACGGCGGCTTCGCGCCGGCCGCGCGTGCACTCGACATGCACAAGTCGAAACTGAGCCGGCGCATCGCGCTGCTCGAAGAGCGCCTCGGCGTACGCCTGATCCAGCGCTCGACGCGGCGCTTCGCGGTGACCGAGATCGGCCAGGCCTATTACGGGCATTGCGTGGCGATGCGGGTCGAAGCCGAAGCGGCGCAGGAGACGATAGAACGCACGCGCGCCGAGCCGCAGGGCATCGTGCGGCCGGGGTCTGCCGGCACTCAATCGCGCTTCGCGTTTGCAATGAGCACCTTGCGGGCAAGGCGCGCGACGCAGGAGAGACTGGCTGTCTCTGCAAGGAGCGGCAACGCAGTCCGCAAGGTGCTCACTGCAAACCCGGAGGGCGCGAGCCCTGTTGCCCCCAGCTCTGCGTTGTACCTCCTCGGCTGACGGCCAGTCAGCCAGCGTCGGCACGCCTTGATCGGGGGGCAACAGCACTCGCGCGCGAAGCGCGATTGAGTGTCGGCAGACCCCTTTGCCCGACCGCGCTGCTCGAATACCAGGTGGCGGACATCCTGTCGCGCTACATGGCCGAGTGCCCGCGCGTGCAGCTCCACGTCGAAAGCACGAACCGCCGCGTGGACGTGATCCGCGAAGGATTTGACCTGGCGATCCGGGTGCGCTTTCCGCCGCTGGAAGACACCGATCTCGTCATGAAGGTGCTGGGCGACAGCCACCAGCGGCTGGTTGCGCACCCGCGCCTGGTCGAGCCACTGGCCGGCCCGTGCGTGCCGGCCGACCTGTCGGCGCTGCCGAGCGTCGCCTGGGGGCCGGCGCAGCGCGAACACCGCTGGAATCTGCAGGGGCCGGACGGTGCCAGCGCCCAGGTGGCGCACACGCCCCGGCTGGTCACCGACGACCTGTCGGCACTGCGCAGCGCCGCATTGCACGGCGTCGGCGTCGCGCAGCTGCCGACCATGATGGTGCGCGACGATATCGAAGCGGGCCGCCTGATCGACGTGCTGCCGCGCTGGGCACCGCGCAGCGGCATCGCACATGTGGTGTTTCCGTCGCGCCGCGGCCTGCTGCCGGCGGTACGCGGGCTGGTCGACGCTTTGAGTCGGGGCTATGTGGTTGCGGATGCGCCCGACCCGCGTGCGACGCATCCGCCCGCAACTCCGACAGCCGTTCCGACGACCGATCAGTACTTCAATCGCGCGTAATACGTCTGCTGCGCCGCTTCGCGCGCTTCGCCCAGCGTGTGGATGCCCTTTTCCGCGAGCAGCGGAATCAGGCGCAGGAACACCTCGGCCGTGACGATGGCGTCACCGAGCGCGGTGTGGCGGCCGATGACGGTGATGTTGAAGCGTTCGGCGATGGCCTCGAGCCGGTGCGATTCCTGATTCGGGTGCACCAGCGCCGACAGCAGCAGCGTGTCCAGCACCGGCTGTTCGAAGCGCAGCCCGGTGGCCGCTTCCTTCAGTTGCAGGAAGCGCATGTCGAAGGCGGCGTTGTGCGCGACCAGCACGGTGTCCTGCGCGAACGCATGGAAGGCCGGCAGCACGGCGGCGATGGTCGGCTGACCGTCCACCTGGTTCTGCGTGATGCCATGGATCGGAATCGATGATGCAGGAATCGGCCGCTGCGGGTCGACCAGCTGTTCGAAGCTTTCCTGCCGCAGCAGCTTGCCATTGACGATGCGCGCCGCGCCGATCTGGATGATTTCGTCACCACCGCCCGGGTTCAGCCCGGTGGTTTCGGTGTCGAACACCGTGTAGGTGAGTTCGGTGAGCAGACGGTCGGCCAGCGCGCAGCCGGATTCGCTGGTCTGGAACAGATCGAAGTCGTAATACTCGGGCCGGCTGCCGAGCGGGAACAATTCGGCCGCGTCGAGCTGTTCCCGCTCGCTCGCCAGCGGCAGCAGGAAGCGGAAGAAGGCGCGGTGACGCACCCGCTCGCGCTCCAGCCAGAATTCACCGCCGTGCCGTTCCACCACGTCGCGCACCGACAGCGGCGAGCGTTCGCCGCCGCTGACCATGTCGTCCATCTGCCAGCCCATGATGGTTTCGGTGCTCATGGTCTGGCCCTGCCAGATCAGGTCGAGGTGGGCCCGCCCGGCCTGCGCCGCGCGACCCAGGCGCAGGCTCACGCTGCGGATGTCGTACTCGTCGGCCAGCCGCTCGGCCAGCGAGGCCAGCGCCTGCAGCAGCGAAAAGCTGTCCACCTTGAGCCACAGCGCACCGCCGCCGTCATCGTCTTCTTCGATCCCGGCGCGCAGCCCGCCCGGCACGTCGATGCGCCGCTGCGCCGCCGACAGCAGGTCTTCGCCCAGCATGTCTTCCAGCGGCCAGCGCGTCTTGATGCCTTTTGCGGCGTTGTCGGCCAGCGTGTGCAGGCGCGCGCCCATCGCGCCGATCTCGTCGCGGATCACCGTCTGGAAGCGCTCGCGCATCGCCGGCTCGAGATCGGGCAGGTCGAGCATGTCGATCGCCGCCTGCATGCTGGCGAGCGACGCGCGGCTGCCTTCGGTCAGCGCGAGCAGCAGCGCATCGCGCGCCGACTCTTCTTCGAACTCGCGCGTGATGTTGTCCAGCATCAGCACGAAACCGGTGATCGAGGCGCCGTCGCCGTCGTCGGGCGCACGGGTGACCGCGGTCATCTGGGCGCGCAGCAACTGCCCGGCGCGCGTGGTGGTGACGAACTGCGCCGACGGACTGGCCACGCCGCGCTGCCGGCGCTGCTGGATGTTCTCCAGCGCGTGCGCCACCCGCTTGCGGTCGAACACGGTGTAGATCGAGCGTCCGAGCCCGATCAGTTCGGCGCCCGACGCTACTCCCGGTGCATCGGACAGCGCGCGGAACTGCAATCGGGCGCGCGTGTTGTACAGCAGGATGCGGCCGTCGAGGTTGCACACCACGACGCTCTGCGTCAGTTCCGACATCAGCGCGGCGAGCCGGCTGCGCTCCTGCTCGATCGAGCGGCTCGCCTCCCGCACCTGCTGTGCCACGTCGGCGCGCAGGGCGTCGCGTTGCTGCGCCAGCGCAAGGATGACCTCGCCCAGCGCGCGGTTGTCGGGTGTGCCGTGCGCGTTCGGCGCGCGTGTCGCGTCGGTGCCGAGCAGCGTGCGGGCTTCTTCGAGCAGGCGCGCCGGCGGTTTGATGTAATGGCGCACCAGCGCGTTGAGGCCGGGTGCAACGCCTAGCAGCACGAACAGCAGCGTCAGGCCGCCCAGCGCCGCCATGCTGTCGGCAAGCTCACCGAGCGCGCTGCGGCCGGCCGGCTCCAGCGTCGACCACACCAGGGCGACGGTGACCGCCGCCCACAGCAGCATGACGCCGCCCAGGGCGGCCAGCGCCAGCAGCACGCGCCGATCCGGCCGGTTGCGCGGATTCACGCGGTGACGTCGAGCAGGGCGCGCACCTGCTGCTGCAGCGCCTGGGTGGGACAGGGTTTGGTCAGATAGGCGTCGGCGCCGAGCGCGAGGCCCTTGGCGATGTCGGTGTCGCGACCCTTCGCGCTCAGCAGCACGATGCGCGGACCGGACGGCGCGTCCTGCGCGCGCAGCGCCTGGCAGACGTCGAAGCTGCTGTGGCCGGCGGCATTCAGGTCGAGCAGCACGAGCTCGGGCGGCTGCTCCGCGACGGCGGCCAGCGTGGCCGCGTCATTGTGTGCGACTGAAACGTCGAAGCCTTCGCGCCGGAACATGAATTCCAGCGACATCCGCATATTGGGGTCGTCGACCGCAATCAGGATGCGATGCGTCATCGTGATCTCCTCCTTCTGCAGCCCGCGCGGGGTCCGGCGGGCCTCTTGTAGGCTGCACTCTAGCCTCCGGCAAAGGCCGGCGCCTTGCGCTGGATCAGACCCGGTGCTGCCGGCTCAGGCCGTCTTTTTTCCGGTCTGCAGGTGGGCGTGCCGGCTGAGCGCAAAGCTGGCGAAGAACTTGCACCAGATGGTCGAGCCGGCGATGGCCGACCAGACTTCATACGACAGCGAACCGCTGACCACGCCGAGGATGACAAACACCACGACGATGCCGGCCACCAGGTTGATCGTCATTTCATAGGGTGCCCAGCGCGCGGCGTCGGCCGGCGGCTCGCCGCGCTTGATCGCCACTTCCGAGAAATCGCGCTTGACCATGATGCGCCAGGCGCGGCGCAGCCAGAAAAAGGCCATCGGGAACAGCGCGAGAAACAATATCCACGTCATTGCGACGCTGATGTCGAAAACCATGTCGGGCTCCTGACCTGCTCCGCCGGCAGGTCTGCGCGGCGGATGCGGGAGAAAAAAGGCCCCGCCGGCAGGACCGGCGAGGCCTCACATTAAACCATCAGTCCGCGCAGCGGGCCGATGGTCCGGTCAGCATGAACCGCGTGCTCAGTGCGCGCCGTCCACCGCCTTGGAACCGCGCGGGATGCGCACGGCTTCGACCATGTGCTGGATGTGCTCCGGCGGTTCCTTGGTCACCTTGTCCACCGCGAAGGCAACGATGAAGTTCACCAGCGCGCCCACGGCACCGAAGGCTTCCGGCGTGATGCCGAAGAAGCTGTTCGCGCCGCCGATCATGTCGACGAACTCGGTACCCTTCACGAAGAAGATGCCCTTGTGCGCGAACACGTAGAACAGCGTGATGGCCAGGCCTGCCAGCATGCCGGCGATGGCACCTTCCTTGTTCATCTTCTTCGAGAAGATGCCCATCATGATGGCCGGGAACAGCGACGATGCCGCGATACCGAAAGCCAGGGCCACCGTACCGGCCGCGAACCCGGGTGGATTCAGGCCGAGCCAGCCGGAGATCACGATGGCCACCGCCATGGCGATCTTGCCTGCCAGCAGTTCGTTTTTCTCGCTGATGTCAGGAACAAAGATGTTCTTGATCAGGTCGTGCGACACGGCGGACGAGATGGCCATCAGCAGGCCGGCAGCGGTCGACAGCGCCGCAGCAAGACCACCCGCAGCCACCAGTGCGATCACCCAGTTGGGCAGCAGCGCGATTTCCGGATTGGCCAGCACGATGATGTCGGCGTTAACCGTCAGTTCGTTGCCCTTCCAGCCGGCCGCTTCGGCCTTCGCCGCCGCTTCTTCGCTCTTCGGCTTGTCGTTGTAGTACTGGATGCGACCGTCGCCGTTCTTGTCCTCGAACTTCAGCAGGCCGGTCTTTTCCCAGCGCTTCATCCAGTCCGGACGATCATCGGCCTTGATGCTCGACTCTTCGGCGTACAGGTCACCGCCCTTGACGACAGCCGTATTGACCGTGCCGTGCAGGTTGAGCTTGGCCATCGCCGCGACAGCCGGAGCGGTCGTGTAGAGAATGGCGATGAACACCAGCGCCCAGCCGGCCGAGCTGCGTGCGTCCTTGACCGTCGGAACGGTGAAGAATCGCATGATCACGTGCGGCAGACCGGCGGTACCGATCATCAGCGACAGCGTGTACACGAACATGTTGAGCGTCGAGCCCGCCGTGGTCGTGGTGTATTGGCCGAAGCCCAGATCGGTCACGACCATGTCGAGCTTGCTCAGCAGCGACACGTCGGTACCCACCATGTTCGAACCCAGGCCCAGTTGCGGGATCGGCATGCCGGTGAGCTGCAGCGAAATGAAGATGGCCGGCACCGTGTAGGCCAGGATCAGCACGATGTATTGCGCGACCTGCGTGTAGGTGATGCCCTTCATGCCGCCGAACACGGCGTACAGGAACACGATGCCCATGCCGACATAGATGCCCACTTCCGACGACACGCCGAGGAAGCGCGAGAACGCCACGCCCACACCGGTCATCTGGCCGATGATGTAGGTGATCGATGCAGTCAGCAGGCAGATCACGGCCACCATCGAGGCCGACTTCGAGTAGAAGCGGTCGCCGATGAACTGCGGCACCGTGAACTTGCCGAACTTGCGCAGGTACGGCGCCAGCAGCATGGCCAGCAGCACGTAACCGCCGGTCCAGCCCATCAGGAACAGACCGCCGCCGTAACCCATGTTGGAAATCAGGCCGGCCATCGAAATGAAGGACGCAGCCGACATCCAGTCAGCTGCGGTCGCCATGCCGTTGGTGACCGGGTGCACGCTGCCGCCGGCAGCGTAGAACTCGCTCGTCGATCCTGCACGAGCCCAGATGGCGATGCCGATGTAGAGCGCGAAGCTCAGGCCGACACCGATGTAGATGGTTGTTTGCAGATCCATGGCATCAATCCTCGTGTACGTCGAACTGACGGTCAATGTCGCCCATCTTCTTGGCGTAATAGAAGATCAACGCGATGAAGACGTAGATCGAGCCCTGCTGTGCAAACCAGAATCCGAGCGGATAGCCGCCCAGCTTGATGCCGTTGAGTGCGTCCGCGAACAGGATGCCGGCGCCGAACGACACCACGAACCAGACGATCAGGATCTTGGTGAGCAGGCCCAATGTGGCTTGCCAGTAGCCACTGTTACCTTTTTCCATGGGTGTTTCTCCTCCGATGTTTTTTGAACTACCCGGCTCCGCGGCTTTTGTGCCGGAGCTTTTCTGACCGTGATGCCGGGCGCCCTTTACTGCTGCGTGCCGGATACTAGGGTGCTTACCTTACGGCAAGCTTATGCGGCGCCAGCGGCCGTGACCCGGTGGAGTGATGGCGCCTACGCATGCCGGATGACCATCCGGCGCGGCAAAGCCGTCATCCCGTGATAGTTTCGGCGCATGGTCGCAATCAACGGATATCTTCTGCTGGCCGGCCTGCTGCTGTTTGCAAGCGTGCTCGGCAGCACCGTGTCCACCCGGCTCGGGCTCCCGCTGCTGCTGCTGTTTCTCGTGGTCGGCATGCTGGCCGGCGAGGACGGGCCGGGCGGCATCCTGTTCAGCGACTTCACGACCGCCACGCTGGTCGGCCAGCTCGCGCTCGCCGTCATCCTGCTCGACGGCGGTCTGCGTACCCGCACCGAAACCTTCCGTGTGGCGCTGCGCCCGGCGGCCGTGCTGGCCAGCTGGGGCGTGGTCGCCACCGCGCTGCCGCTCGGCCTGTTCGCTACCTGGCTGCTCGATGTGGACTGGCGGCTCGGCATGCTGCTGGCCGCCATCGTCGGTTCGACCGACGCCGCAGCCGTGTTCGCGCTGCTGCGCAACAGCGGGGTGCGCCTGAACCAGCGGGTGAAGGCCACGCTGGAGATCGAATCCGGCGCCAATGACCCGATGGCCATCCTGATGGTCACCATGCTGGTCGAAATGCTGCTGCACCCGGAACAGTCGAGCCCGCTGCGCTTCGCGCTGATGCTGGTCAGCCAGATGGGGCTGGGTGCACTGGCCGGCCTCGCCGGCGGCTGGGTGCTGGCGCGCCTGCTGCGCCGGCTCAAGCTGGCCGAAGGCCTGTATGCCTTGCTCATCCTGTCCGGCGGTCTGCTGATCTTCGCCGCCACCAACCTGCTCAACGGCAGCGGTTTTCTCGCCATATATATAGCGGGGCTCATCGTGGGCAACCGGCGCAGCCACGCGACCGAACACGTGCTGCGCGTGATGGACGGCCTGGCCTGGCTGGCGCAGGCCGGCATGTTCGTCGTGCTCGGCCTGCTGGTCACGCCGTCGCACCTGCTCGACCATGCTTGGGAAGCGATGGCAATGGCGGTGTTCCTGATCCTGGTTGCGCGCCCGTTCGCGGTCGCCACCGGCCTGCTGCCCTTCCGCTACCCGGTGCGCGAGGTGGCCTACATCTCGTGGGTCGGGCTGCGCGGCGCCGTGCCCATCGTACTGGCCATCGTGCCGGTCATGATGGGCGTGCCCGATTCGCTGCTGCTGTTCGACGTCGCCTTCGCCGTCGTGCTGCTGTCGCTGCTGGTGCAGGGCGCCACGGTGCCAGCGGCTGCACGGGTGTTCGGCGTCGAAGTGCCGCCGCGCGACGAGCCGGTGGACCGGCGCGAAGTGTGGGTCGGCGGCGACGCCGCGCTGGAACTGCTCGAATATCTCGTCGGTGCCGGCTCCGCAGCCGAAGGACGCCACCCCGATGACATCGCGGCCGACTTTGGCGAACCCGGCGAAGTGCGCTGCGTGGCCGTCACGCGCGTCCAGCGCCTGGTGCGCCTGCAGCCGGCGTCCCGGCTGGCCGAAGGCGACGCGGTGTGGTTCGCCGCGCCGGAAGCGCTCGCCGAACCGATCGCCCGCGCCTTCGGCGCCGTGTCCGGCGGCCTGAGTGCGCACGCGGGTTTCTTCGGCGAATTCGTCGTCGACCCCAGCTGCCGAGCCGGCGACCTCGCACTGAACTACGGCTTCGAACTGTCGCCCGACGATGCCGAACTCGACCTGAAGACGCTGATGCTGTTCCGCCTCGGCCGCGGCGCCGTCGTCGGCGACCGCGTCAGCGTCGGCGCCATCCAGCTCACCGTGCGCCGCATGGACGCCGCCGGCAATGTGGTCGCAGTGGGGTTGAAGGTGCCGCAGGCGGGGGAGCGCTGAGCGTCTGACGGAACCCGGAAACAAAAAGCGGCCCGCATCGCTGCGGGCCGCTTGAGTGCTGGTGGGTTGTGAGTGGCTCGAACACTCCACCTACGGATTAAGAGTCAGTTAAGAGTTTGTAATTGTTTTTAGTTTCAGTCACTTGTACGTTTGCCGTCAGAGTCAGAGCGACTCATTCAAGTCTTAAGCAACCTCTTCAAACCATTGTTTGGCACAACTGTGGCACAGAAAAACCTACCGTTTCGTTCGGCGAGACGGCACGAACAACATAGTCCCGAGGCCAAGTGCGCTGTTGTAGGCATTCACAGCGCGGCCTAGCTTGGCGGCGCTACGCTCTAGATCGGCGTTTGAGATCTGCACAGTACCGTTGTCCTTGGACGTAAGCTGCTTAAAGAGCCAATCATCGGTTTTCTCAGGTTGGCGTGTCTTCATTTTCGACGATCCTCCTCAGATCCAATAAAGCAAACTCAAGACGTATGCGCAATGCAAAAGTTTCAAGAACTTCTCTGTACTTGTTACGGAAGCGGTCGTCAAACACCCCTGCTTCTGGATGAAAAATTGACACGACTACGTCTGCGTCCAAGTTAGTCAACTTTATAGGGTAACACAAGAGACTCCCGTCTTCGTCGTCATTTTCTTTGCACACGGTTACGTATCGTGGCGTTTTCTTCGTTTTTTCGTTAAGAACGCTGCTTATCGCAATTAATCGTTCGCTCTTGAAGCATGTCATTATTGTAGAGTTTTCATTCGATAGGCCTCCAACGAATGCGCTTATTTTGTGATTTGCAGGAAAGCTGCAAATAAAGTCCCTCAAAACTCCATTTTGAATGAACGCTAAGCTTGTTGTTATATTTCCGACTGGGCTTCCGGGCTTTTGTGTAAGAAACCCAAACGTGTGATGAATGGCCTCGACGATTCGATTAATTTGCGCTTTTGGATTTGTTATTTCCTTAAAAACCCGGTCTGCTGTGATGGCTTCTCCACGCTTCTTTATTTCGCTAAACGACTGATGGCATTCAACAAATCTCTTTTCTTTGTACCCCACGATTCCATCTAAGGCTTTGAGCACTAGTTGAGGGGCGTTTTCCCAGCTTATTGGTTCAGTTCTCAATGATTTAACGATCACTGAGCGAATTAAACATGAAATAGGTACCCAAATAACGATTGATAAAATCATTGCATAGACTATATTTTCATCTAAAAAATCAGCAATTTTTGGTACCGCTGCGCGAATCTTTGAGCTAAATTTATCCGAAGAATAATAGGCGGTTAGAAGCGACGGAAAAATGCTTATCCATGCTGCCCAAAAGTACGCAAAAATAAGTTTGTGCGACCAGAAATAAGAGCGAAGTCTCGTCAGAAATCTAATTATTGAGTTTCTTGGAACATAGTAAAAATAATGCAGCATTTATTATCCTTCTATTTGCCTTTTGATATACTGCAAACGTATTTTGCATGAGTCTAACTTCATAAAGTCGGTAGCACAAATCCATAGGAGGGTCCCGCCGCCCGGCCCTGCAGAGGCAGGGGCGGCGGGAGGTACCTGTGGAGTTGTGCGGATTACGCGTGTCGCTCGTTGCCCTGTGACCTCTCACGGCACAAGCCTCAAAGAAGGTTGATGATTACCCCTCCCTGCAGTATTGTCAGTGGCTTACGGCGTTGAAAGAGTAGCTATGCCATACACCGGCCCTGACTTCGAGAAGAACCGCTCCAATCTTGCCGAACTCACTCCTGAGCAAGTCCAGGAGATGTACCGGATCGAGCGCGATGCGTTCGCGGCTTTCAAGGGTACGTTCGATGAGCTTGAGGCTGCGATTGGCATGCTCCATTTAGGGCATCACCTAGGCTGGAAGCCGCTCGTCTTGATTCACAACAAGCGCACGCTCAGGAAGTACGAAGAGATTCTCAACATCAACGTTCGTGAGCTGTTCCCGGAAGAGGGGCCGAGTGCTTCGCGCTCCCGCGGGTACGCGATCGCCAAGCAGATCGGCAATTTTTGGAAAGCGGTTAGCGGCGAGCTCAAGGACGAAGAGCTCAAAGCTCAACGCCGTGATTTGGTCTAGGGGTACTCAAAACCCTTGGCAGGGCTTTCAGTACCCCTTTACTCTTGGGGGTATGGAAAACCCCTCGCATCTGTTCGCCTTACATGCCGAGTCCTCCGAGCACCGTCCAGCTGTGCCGGATGCGGACTTGTACGCACCGCCACAGCTGGACGGTGCTCTGTCATCGGATGGGGACGTTCCGGAAGAGTGGGACGGCACATCCCCCCGTTTGGTAATACGGGGGGAAAACCACTCCCAAGAGGCCAACGGAGCCGCCGCGTTCGTCGATTGGCTCAACGTCACATTCAAGTTTAGTCCCACCAGCACCACGTCCATCACAGAGCTTGATTCACGTCTGCGCGAAGCCTTCGGCTTCGGGCTTAGCAGGAATCGAAAGCGCGGGCATCTCAACTACGAGATGTCATGGGAGCTTGGTCGCGAGTTCGGGATCTTCGCGACTGGTGGCGGCTCTGTGGGCGGCACATCGTTTCTATCGATTTCCGGCACGGGTTGTACGGCGGTCAAGGACTGGAAGGCAGTCTATGAACTGCTACAAGCACTCCAAGCGCGGATCACGCGTGTCGTCTGACCCATGACGATCTTCTCGGTATCCACGACATCAAGGGTGCCGTTGCCGGCTATCTGGCGGGCGATTTCAACAGCCATCACGGCCGCCCGCCCAAGGCGGAGTACATCGACGATTTCGATTCGCAGCGCGGCAAGACCCTCTACGTCGGCAGTCGTGAGAGCGGCAAACTTCTACGCGTCTATGAGAAGGGCAAACAGCTTGGCTCGCCAGACAGTCCTTGGGTTCGCTGGGAACTGGAACTGCACAACAAGGACCGGGTAATCCCGCATGAGGTGCTTGTAACCCCGGGCGCATACCTCGCGACCGCATACCCGTGCCTTGCTTGGATATCCGACACCCAGTGCCGCATTCGAACCCTTTCCACTACCGCCTGCATCAACCTCGACTCATTGCTGAAGCATTGCAGGGGCAGCTACGGCAAGTTGATCTGGACGCTTTGGAAGGTTCTCGAATATCCACCTGAACTGATCGTCTCAAAACTCGCGATGGAAGGTGTCCCGCCTCGCCTCTACTTGCCGGTTGTCGGTGGGGGTGACGTATGACCGATCTATCCCTACTGGCCGAGGATGATTTGGATTGGGCGTTCGGCGAATTGCTCCATCTGGTGTCGAAAGCATCGCATATCGACGTGCTTCCGCACCGCTACGACCCCAAGCTGTTCTATGCCTGCATGTGCGTCATCAATAGACAACCGCTCGCGGTCCGTCGCTTCTGTCTGGATGAAGTGCTGAACCTCATTTTCAGGATGACGGGCCGTGCGCACCCTTTCACTCGCTGAGGCTGCTGCCTTCCTGAAGATGCACCCGGAGGAAGTCCGTCGCCGGGCCAAGCGCGGCGTCATACCCGGAGCGAAGGCAGGGCGCTCCTGGGTGTTCATCGACATCGACCTTGCCGACTATCTGCGGTCTCTCTATGCTGGCTCTCGGCAAGCGTTGCGAGTGACTTTTGGAAAGGAGAAAGTTGAATGTCACTCTTCAAACGCGGAAGAACGGTAAGCGTCCGACCGCCGCCGTCTTCCCTTCCCTGATCCAGCGCGTAATCATCGCCCGCACTCGGGCACCTCAATGTTGTGTCCACAAAGGAGATCATGGAC